>JAGASB010000156.1 GCA_017621955.1 Clostridia bacterium
GAACTATTTTGCAGAAAAAAACAACAAGGTATTTATCAGCGGGGAAATCGTTACGGACGCGGAGTTTTCACACGAAGTATACGGTGAAGGTTTTTACGAGATGAACGTTCTTGTCAAAAGACTTTCAGGTCAAGGCGATATTTTACCCGTAACCGTATCGGAAAGGCTTATTACCGATAGGGACTTAAAAGTGGGTGTTACCATTAACGCGCTTGGGCAGTTCCGCAGTTACAACAAACTTGTAGACGGTAAAAGCAAACTTATGCTTACCGTGTTCGTTAGAGAACTTCTTGACGACGCGCCCGTTAGAAACCCTAACAGCATAGTTTTGACGGGTTATATTTGTAAACCGCCCGTGTACCGCACCACACCGTTTAACAGAGAAATTGCGGATATTTTAATTGCCGTAAACCGCTCTTATAATAAATCTGATTATATTCCGTGTATTGCTTGGGGAAGAAACGCTAGATTTGCAAAAAATATTGCCGTAGGTGAAAAAATTGCCGTTAGCGGAAGAATTCAAAGCAGGGAATATCAAAAGAAAGTTACTGATGACGATATTAGAACGCTTACCGCTTACGAAGTATCAATAAGTAAACTTGCCGCTTATGAAAATGCGGAAAACTTTGATGCTGATGAAGAATTTAATTTGCTAGGGTACGTTGGCGCGGAAGATAGGCGCGACGGACTATATACCGATTAAATTAAACTTAATAATATAATAAAAGCCGACGCTTAAAATTAAAGGGCGTGTCCCTTAGGGATTTTTTACGACATTTTAAAAGAGTAGCAAAAATTTTGCTACTCTTTATTTTTTGCTTTGCAAAACACACGACTTTGCTTGCAAAGTATAGTGTGCTACACTTTAGGAAAATACTAGTATCTTTTTATTTAAGGATTTTAATAGTGTGTTTGCTTGAGAATAACAATTTTCTGCATAGTCATATCCATCGCTATTCCACAATTCTTGCATTTTATTATAGTTAGTTGCATTACTAATCGTGTAAGTATAATTTACAGTAGCAAAATTAGGAAACAAGGGTTGTGAAGTATCATCTATTGATATCTCATCTATATTATAAGTTATTACAACACTACCACCTGAAGCCGAAGAAGAGGATATGCCCGCTCTTGAGTAAATACCTTTACACAGCATTGTTTTATTTGCTAAATTTACAGTAATACCAATTGAAAATTCGTCTTGAATTACAGCTATACCACCCATATTATTTGATTTTGAATATCCACGCAATAACATTATTTTTTGTGTTGCTGGATAATATCTCAAAACGTTTTTTATTGAGGCTACGCTGTATTCTGATATTTCGTAATAAGATGTATCGCTATTTTCATCTGGTGTATTCCAATATTCATCTTGTAGGGTGGTGCTATCGGAAAAATAAGATTTTACCGTTGAAGAGTTTGCGAAATTAACATTTTTTAAATTTGTTAAAGGTCTTACAGATGCATATAATTCTAAATCTTTATCAGGCATCGTATATGGAAAATACACAGAAGACGACATCGTTTCTGTTAAATACCAAATATCATTTTCTACAACATAACCATCAATTAAAGACGGATAAATTTTATAATCGCTTGGATTATATATGGTTGCTCCCTTTTCCCATGATGTTAATATTTTACGAGTTTTTGTTCCATTCTTATTTACTAAAACCAAAACTACATCGTGCTCTTGTCCACCCAAAATATAATCCGTGCAAGCCGTAAAGTTAAAAGAAATGGCACATAAAAGAAGTAAAGAAATAATACTGACAATAATTTTTTTCATAAAAACCTCCAAAAAAATAAATAAAATAAAAAGTGCGCCAACCGAAGTCAACGCACCGAAAAACGC
>JAGASB010000018.1 GCA_017621955.1 Clostridia bacterium
GTTCCGCTCTTTGGTTGATATGTTCCTATCGACCTTTTAGATTCTTTTCTTCTTTGTGGTTGATATTTTTCATTATAGTAAAACACACAAAAATCACTATCATCAATCATTGCATAATTTCGTTATACATAACTTGCCTTGCCTGAGGAATATTTCGTTTTATGCTCTACTTCTTCTTCAACACCGAGTAAAGTTACAGGGCGTTTTTCAAAATGAGAATAGATTTCCTCCCAATACTCACGCTCACTTTCCAACGTGCAAGTTTCACTTCTACAAGTGTAAGCACGTCGTTGCATATTGTTATACTTTTCTTTTAGGTCAGTCACGATAGAATGACATACCGTATCAAAATCACTTCTACTGCCAAAATTAAAAATCCTAACGTTTTCTTTTAATATAAGCATTTCAATTACATCTTTAAAACTTTTCTCAATACTAACGTCGTTAGGAATTTTTCTATGCCCAATAAAACAACATTTTTTATACCAATCTATTTGAAATAAAAAAAGCCGTAGAAAACTATCTTGCGTTTTCATTCGGCTTTTAATTGTTTATTAAGTTTTAAGCACAATTAAGAATGCCGCCTTCTTGCGAAAGCGGCACCGCAGATTATACCCTTTCACAAGCTACCACACTTCTTTTTTCGCTTACTTCTGCCATAAAGGAATTGCAAACGGATTGGATATAATACTACCAATATTATATCCTTTACAACAGAAATATATAATTAAGCGAAAAATATGGACTGCTCCTATATTAAAAGTAAAAAAGAAATGTGGTATGTATTTATTATACTACTTATGAATAAAAAAGTCAATGCAAAACGCATCGCCTCCGAAAAGTTGTTCCTACGGAAAGCAAAAAAATAAAGAGATTGCTCTTACGAACAATCTCTTTTTGGCCTTTCCGGCGGGAATTGAACCCACAGTCTATCGCTTAGGAGGCGATTGCGTTATCCAATTACGCTACGGAAAGATTTTAACGTTTTGAAAGTTATTAAACGGAACAAAAATTATAAAATTTATACCGATTTTTATACCAATTTGATTTTTAATGTTGACAAAACACAATATATGGTGTATATTTGCTCTATTATGCACCATATTTAGTGATATGTAGTAGATAAGCGATTTCCTTAGGAGCACATTGAAACTGTAAACAAAGAATTTATATTGTGTATTTCGTGCAATTTTGTACGTTTTATAGCGGTTTTAAGACGAAAAACCGTTTAATTTTATTCGTAGCGTAAAATCTTGTTTATAATATGAAACAACTTTTATTCTAAAATTATTCCTATTTTATTCCAAACAACTATTTGCGCAAGTTTTTAATTATTTCAAAAGATTTTATTAATGATGACAGATATTGTCATATTTAGTATGCTATAATATAATTACTGTAAAACGGATGCTAAATTCAAAGTGCATCCAAAAATATGTCGATTATACCCCAAAACACCTTGATAAAAGTCTAAATATATGCTATAATGTCCAATAGATAGCATAAATTAGTTGCATAAGGAGAAATATATGGCAACCGCATTAACATCAACCGCAGTTTTGAAAGAATTGAATTTAAGCAGGTCAACCTTCTATTATTTGCTTAAAAACAATCTCATATCGGTACAAACTACGGAATCGGGACGCTACGTTTGGGATGAAGAAACCATTGAAAATTTAAAAACTTTGCTTGCGGAAAGAACTGAGTCAGAGCCTATTATAGAAGCGCCAAAAACTAAAACGACTAAAATTAACAACAGAAGATATTTAGGCAACAAGTATAAACTCCTTGACTTCATTAAAGGAACTGTTGAAAAAGAATGCAAAGGCATTACTACCGTTGCGGATATTTTTGCAGGCACAGGTTCGGTAGCTTCGGCTTTCAGCGACAAAAAACTTATAACTAACGACTTATTGTATTTTAATCACGTTTGCCACATTGCTTGGTTTGGTGCTGAAAAATACGATGAGGAAAAAATTGAAAACCTTATCTGCTACTATAATGCTATTAAACCGAACGAGGAGAATTATATGTCTCTTAATTTTGCAGACACTTTCTTTTCTTTAGAAGATTGTCGCAAAATTGGCTTTATTCGTGAAGATATAGAAATTAACTACAAAGAAAAAAAGATAAACACAAGAGAAAGAGCGATATTAATCACTTCGCTCCTTTATGCTATGGACAAAATAGCAAACACTTGTGGACATTACGATGCTTATATAAAAGGGGCTTCATTCGATAAGCATTTAGAGTTGAGCATTCCATTAGCAAGCAATAATAACAACGAAAATAATCAATGCTATAATGAAGATTCAAATCAATTAGTTGAAAGAATCGAAGCAGATTTAGTATATATAGACCCACCGTATAATTCACGTCAATATTGTGATGCATACCACTTACTTGAAAACGTAGCCAAATGGGAAAAGCCCGAAGTTAAAGGCGTTGCCCTTAAAATGGATAGAACTTCGCTTAAAAGTGATTACTGCACGTCAAGCGCAACTAAAGCCTTTGAAGATTTAATTTCTAAAATTA
>JAGASB010000157.1 GCA_017621955.1 Clostridia bacterium
AGCGATGTCGATAACTTCAATTACGTTGGGATTGTTTTTATCACCGCCCATTGCAAGTTTAACACGCTCTATAACTATTGCCTGTTCTTTATAAATACAGCAACGCATAGTGGGTGTTTTTCCAGGCACGATTATTTTTGGGATATTGATAAGATTTTCACTAAGCGTGCCTGCCCATTGATAGCGTGCAACTTCTTTTAATACTCTGTACTTTAAATGCTGAACCTTTGTGTCAAATTTTCTCATAATAAACTGTCCTTACGTTAAAAATATTTGTGTTTTGCATCCGAAATTTTGGTTATGAATTGGTTGTCTAACTTTGTTAAATGGTATTTCTTTCTATAAATTAAAACGTCTTTATACGTTTTAGTATTGAACGTGCATTTTCTTTCCACCAAGTTATATTTGTCAAGTAAGTCTTGGGGGATAGGCGATACCCACATAAAAGTGTTAGGAACTTGTTCTAAAAGCGTGAATTGAACGCCACGTTCAAACACCATTATACGTTTTTTGCTAAACTCTGAAAGTTCTGCTCTTTTAACGTCAATAAGCGGAAGGGACGGAACGTACGGGTCACCGTGCGTAATTTCTATACAACTTGATAAATCTTCTGCCACGATAACGTCTTTACTTGCAAGCGGATTATTTTTAGAAACCGCCATAACGTAAGTGAATTCGTTAAGCACTTCGTAGTTAAGTTTTTTTTCGTCAAACAGCGTAGAAAAATACTTTTCAAACGCACTTTGATACCTTACGATACCTAGGTCGTATTCTTCTTTAACAACGTTGAGTATCGCACGCATAGAGTTTGTTTCTTTATAAACGATTTCCGCACTAGACTGGTCGTCAAGTTCTTTTGAAAATTCCGAAAAAGCGTATGAAAAATAACTTGCTCTTGGAACGCATACCGATAGGCGCAACTTCTTTTCATTGCGGTTTTCATAAATGGACTCTATCTTTTTAATTTGTGCAAGCGCTGTTTTTGCGTACAGCAAAAACTCTTCACCGTTAAGCGTGATTTCAAGCCCCTTAGACGAACGCTTAAAAATTTTAATTTTAAGGTCGTTTTCAAGTGATTTTATTGCCCTACTTAAATTAGGTTGAGAAGTATATAGGTTTTCCGCTGCTTTACTTATAGAACGCGTATTAGCAACTTCAACCGCATATTTCATGTGTAATATGTTCATAGTAGCCCTTTTGCATCCTTTATGTTATATTGACGCACATTTTTTATTCAGTATAACATAATTTATATGTTTATTCAAGTATTTTTAATCAGTTTGATATATTTAAATTTACTAATTTAAGTCAAATTTACTAAACCAAAAAACAAACTAAAATGCTTGCAAAAATGGTGTGATAATGATACAATATTTATATAGAAATACAAAAGGTGAATTATGACAAAAGAAGTTAAAAAAATTGCGCTTATTGCGCACGATAACAAAAAACCGGAAATCATCGAATGGGCTAAAAAGAACGTTAATATACTCTCTCAATATGAGCTTTGTGGTACGGGTACTACTTCAAAACGCATTTCGGAAGCGACGGGGCTTAACGTAAAAGGTTATTTATCAGGTCCACTTGGCGGTGACCAACAGATAGGCGCACTTGTCGCTCAGGGCGAAGTTGATTTAGTCGTTTTCTTTTGCGACCCCTTGCAAGCGCAACCACACGACCCCGACGTTAAGGCACTGCTTCGTATCGCTAACGTTTACGACGTGGCTATTGCAACAAACGTTGCCACTGCGGATTTGGTTATAAACTCTCCACTTATGAAAGGTTAAAATATGCAAAAATTCGTACTAATTCCCGATTCGTTTAAAGGAACGATGTCATCAACTGAAATTTGCAATATAATGCGTGAACAGATATTGCGTTTTTATCCTGATTCAAAGGTTGTTTCAATTCCCGTTGCGGACGGTGGTGAAGGCAGTGTGGATTGCTTTTTGTCAGCGTTAGGCGGTAAAAAAGTCAACTGCACGGTAAGTGGACCATATTTTGAAAAAATAAATTCGTTTTATGGTATGCTTGATGGTGACACCGCAGTTATTGAAATGGCTGCATCAGCAGGTTTGCCATTGGTTGAAAACTTAAAAAATCCGCTTAAAACTACAACTTTTGGCGTGGGTGAACTTATACTTTTAGCGGTTAAAAACGGGGCTAAGAAAATCATACTTGGTTTAGGTGGTTCTTGCACTAACGATTTTGGTGCAGGGGCGGCTGCTGCGTGCGGGATAAAGTTTATAAACGGTCGTGGTGAAACGTTCGTGCCAACGGGTGGAACGCTTAAAGACGTGGTAAAAATCGATTTTTCTTCATTGTCAAAAGAACTTGACGGCGTACAAATAGTTACTATGTGCGACATAGATAATCCGCCTTTTGGTGTAAGCGGTGCGGCGCACGTTTTCGCTCCGCAAAAGGGTGCGGATAAAGAACAGGTTGAACTTTTGGACTTTGGCGTAAAGCATTTGTGTTCGGTAATAAAATCTCAAACGGGATTAGATTTGGGAAGTTTACCGGGTGGCGGTGCGGCAGGTGCAATGGGCGCAGGAATGGTTGCCTTTTTCGGTTCTAAACTAAAAATGGGCATAGACACCGTTTTAGAAACAGTTGGGTTTGATAACGTTATAAAAGATGCCGATTATATATTTACGGGCGAAGGAAAGATTGACGGTCAAAGCTTGCGTGGAAAGGTTGTTATCGGCGTTTCAAGATACGCAAAAAAGCAATCCGTTCCCGTAATTTGTGTTGTTGGTGGTGCGGACGGTGATTTAACTGACGCATATAATCAAGGCGTAACGGCAGTATTTACAATCAACAAATTACCGCAAGACTTATCGGTAAGTAAGTTTTACAGTAAAGAAAATCTTGCTTTTACAATGGAAAACATTTTACGGTTAATAAGAATTTGAAAAATATAAATGCGCATACGGCTCGTATGTGCATTTGTTGTTTAAAGGCTATAAAATTACGATGATTAAGTAAATATATATTATATGCGCATATCAAATAATTGACAAAATGCTCTATAAAGTGATAAAATTTAGGGAAATCAGTTGGATTAAGGAGCGATTATGAACGCAAAAAATATTCCCGAAATATTTGGCGAAATGGTTTTTAACGATAAAGTTATGAAAGAGCGTCTTCCCAAAGAAGCGTATGAAGCCGTGCGCCTTGCGATAGACAACGGCACGCCACTTTCACACGACAGCGCTAAATGCGTTGCTTCGGTTATGAAAGAATGGGCGATAGAAAAGGGTGCAACGCACTTTACGCACTGGTTCCAACCTATGACGGGTATCACGGCAGAAAAGCACGATAGTTTTATAGAGCCTTTCGGTAACGGTGACGTTATAATGAAGTTTTCTGAAAAGTCGCTTGTTAAGGGCGAATCGGACGCTTCAAGTTTTCCGTCGGGTGGACTTCGTGCAACGTTTGAAGCCCGTGGATATACTGCTTGGGACCCAACGTCTTATGCGTTTGTAAAAGACGGCAGTCTTTACGTTCCCACCGCATTTTGTTCTTATAGCGGTGAAGCGCTTGATAAAAAGACACCGCTTTTGCGCTCTATGGAAGCGTTCAATACTCAGGCGCTCCGTATTTTGCGCTTGTTTGGTAACGACAAAGTTAAAAAGGTTACGCCAACTTGCGGTGCTGAACAAGAATATTTTTTGATTGATAAAAGCGTTTATGAAAAACGTATAGATTTGATACATTGTGGAAGAACGCTGTTTGGTGCACGTCCGTCAAAAGGTCAAGAACTTGAAGACCACTATTACGGTGCGATAAAGTCAAGGGTTTCAGCGTATATGAAAGAACTTGACGAAGAACTTTGGAAACTTGGCGTTTACGCTAAGACGAAGCATAATGAAGTTGCACCCGCTCAGCACGAACTTGCGCCCGTTTATACTTCGGTAAACATTGCAACCGACCAAAACCAACTTACTATGGAACTTATGAAAAGCGTTGCAAATAAGCACGGTTTGGTATGTTTGCTTCACGGAAAGCCCTTTGCTTC
>JAGASB010000019.1 GCA_017621955.1 Clostridia bacterium
CGGGTGACGGTCCTATCGACGCTGCTTTCCACGCAATCGAGCAGATTATAGGGCACCACTATGAACTTGACGATTTCCAAGTTCACGCAGTAACAAAAGGTAGGGGTGCAGTTGGTTCGTCTATTATACGTTTAAGAGCAGACGGCAAATTGTATCCTGGCAACGGCGTTTCAACCGATATAGTAGGTGCGTGTATTCGTGCATACATAAATGCGCTCAATAAAATCGTTTACGAGGGGTGATAAAAATGAAACTTTCATTTTCCGATAAGTTCGTTGAATCAAAAAGTTTCATCGACCTTTGTAATATTGCCCAAAATTACGGTTTTAACGGCATTGAAATAGAAGACGCTTTTATTGAAAAAGAAAAGCATACGGATAGCATTTTTCGTTCTTCAAATACGGCTGACGCTAAAAGAAAGCTTGTTAATAGAAATATTGTTATCCCAGCACTTAATTATCCCGAGTCGGTTTGTGAAAATACTGACGGTCAAAATATAATAAAGTACGTTGAACTTGCTGCGATGGCATCTATATCAGGCATAATAATAAGGTTTGAAAAAAACCTTTCACATGAGGAATTGAAGTGTGTTTTAGCACCCGTTATTGAGTATGCGGAAAGTTCAAACGTAAACGTTTATGTTGAAACGTACGGACCTTTCGTTGATACTGAAAAAGTTTTGGACGTTATTAACTTTTTCGGTACAGCAGTATTAAAAGTTTGTTGGAATATTCGTGAAACGTTCTTTGTTTCGGGCGAATCAGCCGATAAAACTATCCAAACGCTCGGTGCGCATATAGGTTACGTTAAGCTTGGTGACCGCAAGGACGGTCAAAACGTTTTAATTGGCGACGGCGAACTTCCCGTTAAAGATTTTATAAACGCACTTAATTCATTAAACTATGACGGATATGTTGCAGTAATGGATTCGGGCGAAATAACTTCTGCCGACATTATTTTAACGCACTATAAAAGCAGTTTGATGTCAAGCACAGCCGATACTGTCAAAAAGCCTATTTATTACAATAGAAGCAAAACGGGTAGACATCCTTGGAAAAAATACGACGTTTTAGACCTTACCTTTTCACAAGTGCTTGACGAAATGGCGGAAAGTTACCCCGACCAATATGCGTTTAAGTACACAACTCTTGACTATACAAGGACGTATTCACAGTTTAGAGATGACGTTGATAAAGTTGCCGCAGCCCTTATATCTTTGGGTGTTAAAGCAGGGCGCCACGTTGCTATATGGGCAACCAACGTTCCACAGTGGTTTTTAACTTTTTGGGCAACGGTCAAAATCGGTGCGGTTCTTGTCACAGTAAATACTGCTTATAAAATTCACGAAGCAGAATATCTTTTAAGGCAGTCTGATACGCATACTCTGGTTATGATAGACAGCTGTAAAGATTCTAACTATAAAGAAATTATTGAAGAACTTTGTCCCGAACTTAAAAATATTGAGCCAGGGCAAGCACTTTACTCTAAGAAACTTCCGTTTTTGCGTAACGTTATTACCGTGGGCTTTGAGATGGACGGATGTCTTGAATGGAACGACTTTGTTAAACGTTCATCGTTAGTTCCACAAGAAGAAGTGCGTAGGAGAGCATCGCTTGTTAAAAGTGATGACGTTTGTAATATGCAATACACGTCGGGGACGACAGGTTTCCCTAAGGGTGTAATGCTAACTCACTGCAATATTATAAACAACGGTAAAATTATCGGTGATAGAATGGATATTTCAACAGCCGATAAAATGATGATACAAGTGCCTATGTTCCACTGTTTCGGTATGGTTCTTTCAATGACCAATATGATGACTCACGGCGGTACGATGTGCCCAATGCCGTACTTTTCACCAAAGTCATCTCTTGCGTGCATTAACGATGAAAAAATCACTTGCTTTAACGGTGTTCCCACTATGTTTATAGCAATGTTTAATCACGCTGACTTTGCAAAAACCGATTTTTCTCATATAAGAACGGGTATAATGGCAGGGGCGAACTGTCCGCCCGAATTAATGCGCCGTGCGGCAGCCGAAATGAATATGACTGAAATCATATCTGTTTATGGTCAGACCGAAGCGTCGCCCGGTTGTACTATGGGCGAAGTAAATGAAGACATCGACCATCGTGTAGAAACTGTTGGCAGTGCGTTCCCAGGTGTTGAGTGTAAAATAATCAATCCCGAAACGGGCGAAGAACTGCCCGACGGTGAAAACGGTGAATTCGTTGCCCGTGGCTATAATATTATGAAAGGATATTATAAAATGCCTAAGGCTACCGAACAGACAATAGATGCTGACGGTTGGCTTCACAGCGGTGATATTTGTTGCAAAACACCCGACGGGTACTATAAAGTTACGGGTAGATTAAAGGATATGATTATCCGTGGTGGTGAAAACCTTTACCCAAGGGAAATTGAAGAATTCTATCTTACTCACAAACAGGTAAGGGACGTTCAAGTTGTGGGTGTTCCTGACCCAAGATATGGTGAAGAAGCGTGCGCTTATATCATTTTGAACAAGGGTGAGCAAGCGACGGTAGAAGATATGCGTGAATATGGCAATGCGCACATGGCAAAGCATAAAGTTCCAAGGTACTTTATATTTGTAAACGAATTCCCGATGAACGCCGCAGGCAAAATATTAAAATATAAAATGCGTGAAGACGCAATTGAAAAAATAAAAAACTTATAAAAGGTGACCGATATGGAAATTAAAATTCAAAAAGCATCAGTGTTAAAGGAAAAACCTGATTTTTCCAAACTTGGTTTCGGTAAGTACTTTACCGACCACATGTTCGTAATGGAATATACCGAAGGTGAAGGGTGGAAGAACCCTAGAATCGTACCGTTTGATTATATTCCCGTTCATCCTGCTTCTACCGTATTGCATTACGGTGCAGAAATTTTTGAAGGTATGAAAGCGTATAAGACGGCAGACGGCTATCAAATGTTCCGCCCGCTTGAAAACATCAAGAGAATGAACGATTCAGCAGAAAGACTTTGTCTTCCTACTCTTCCCGAAGAATTTACGTTAAAAGCACTTACCGAACTTATTAATCTTGATTATTCGTGGATTCCCGATCAACCCGGTACTTCACTTTATATTCGTCCGTTTATGTTTGGTAACGACGAAACGCTTGGCGTGCACGCTGTTCACAATGCAACTTTCGTAATAATTTTATCGCCTGTTGGCAGTTATTATGCAGAAGGTCTTAACCCTGTTAAAATCAGCATTGAAAGTGAAGACGTTAGTGCCGTTCGTGGTGGTACTGGTTACGCTAAGTGCGGTGGTAACTACGCTGCATCGTTAAGGGCAGGTAAGCGTGCCGCCGAAAAAGGTTTTTCACAAGTATTGTGGCTTGACGGCGTTGAAAGAAAGTATATTGAAGAAGTTGGTGCAATGAACGTAATGTTCAAAATCAACGGTGAAATCGTAACGCCTATGCTTACGGGTTCAGTTCTTCCTGGTATTACAAGAAAATCTTGTATTGAAATTTTAAGAGAGTGGGGATATAAGGTAACTGAAAGACTTATTTCTGTTGACGAACTTATTGAAGCCGCAGGAAACGGAGCGTTAGAAGAAGCGTGGGGAACAGGTACGGCAGCAGTTATTTCGCCAATAGGGCACTTATTCTATAAGGACGTTGACCACGTTGTTGCTGACAATAAAATCGGTGAACTTGCTCAAAGACTATACGACGAACTTACCGGTATTCAATGGGGCAAAAACGTTGATAAGCGTGGTTGGTGCTATAAGGTGAAAATTTAATGTTTGAAAAACGCATTACCGTATTTATGGGGCATTACGGAAGCGGTAAAACGTTCATATCGGTCAATTATGCAGTTGCTTTGGCAAAAATGAAAAAGCAAGTAAGTATTTATGACCTTGATATTGTGAATCCGTATTTTAGAACAGTTGATGCGCAAAACGTCTTAAATGAAAACGGAGTAGAGTTGGTTGTTTCACCGTTTGCTGAAACCAACGTAGATATTCCTGCGATGAACGCCCAATCATATAAGATGATTGCCGATAAAAGCAGATTTGCTGTTGCCGATATCGGTGGGGACGATAGGGGCGCACTTGCACTAGGTAGATTTTCACAAAGCATAATAGAAGAAAACGATTACGATGCACTTTTGGTTGTTAATAATTGTAGACCCGAAACAAGAACTCTTGACGGTGCAGTTGAAATTATTAAAGAGATTGAAAGAAACGGTCGTTTGCCGTTTACAGGTATTGTAAACAATGCAAATCTTGGAAATGAAACTACTGTAAAAACTATTTTAGACGGACTTGAATTTACCCATAAATTATCAAAGTTGACGGGGTTACCCGTAAAATTTACAGCAATCAGACGTGATTTGATTACTGATGAACTTAAAAAAATTAAAGAAATATTGCCGATTGACCCGATAAAGTACGGGGATTGGCTATAAAGGAGAAAATATGGCAAAGGTTACTTTTGATGAAGAGCGTTGCAAAGGTTGCGGACTGTGCGAAACGGTTTGCCCTAAGCAAATTATAACGCTTGCAAAGGAAAAAATTAACGTAAAGGGCTACCACC
>JAGASB010000020.1 GCA_017621955.1 Clostridia bacterium
CCCTTGTTTATTTGTAAATTCCTTTTATCGAACGTGCTGCGATTATACCCGATACAAACACAAAAGTAAGATTGTATCCACCACAATCGCCGTCCACGTCAAGTGCTTCGCCGACAATATATAGTCCACTGCTAAGCTCACTTTCCATTGTGTTAGGATTGACCTTATCGGTAGCAATTCCACCCCTTGTAACTTGCGCATAGTTAAAGTCAAGTGAACCCGTAACCTTTAACTTGAAGTTTTTAATGGTATAAGCAACGTCTACAACTTCCTTGCTCTTACTTGCTTTTAGCACCGCTTGCCCTACACGCTTGTTTAAAATTCCACAAAGCAAGTCTTCGTCTTTAATAAATTTTTTTGCTTTCCTTTGTTCAAGAACGTCTTCGGTTTCTGAGTAAGTTAAATCGGGTAAAAATTCTATTATAAGGTATGCGTCTTTTAAGCCTGCAATGCACGCAGATATTTGAAAGATTGCATTTCCCGAAACACCGTATTCAGTAAACAACACGTCGCCCGTTGCACTCTTGATAGGCTTTCTACCAACGAACGCAGTTACTCTTGCCACTTCTTTTAAGCCTTTAAGACCCTTAATCTTTTCCGTTTCGGTTTTAAGCTGAACAAGCGACGGATAAAGTTCTGTCTTTTTATGCCCGAACGCTTCCATTAATTTATAAGAAGTTCCGTCCGTGCCAAACTGTTTACCTGCCGAACCGCCCGTTGCAACAACTACGTTCTCAGCAAAAAACTTTTCTTTATCAACAAAAATAACGTAACCGTCGTCGGTTTTTTGAATATTCGTTACCCTTTTCCCCGTATAAGTTACGCACTTTTTATATTCAAGATACGCCCTTATTACGTCAAGCACTGCGCTTGCCTGTTTGGAAAGCGGATAAAGTTTTCCATCTTTTGAAGCAGTCAGCGGTATTCCAAGCTTATAAAAATAATCTTTTAGGTCAATTTCATTTAAGCGTGAAACAAAAGATTTTATAAATGCTTTATCACCATAATAAAACTCTTCGCCCAAATTTTCATTGGATAGGTTGCCCTGTCCATTGCCCGTTGCAATCAACTTTTTGCCAACCCTATCGCCACGCTCTAAAATAAGCACGTCTTCGCCCGATAGTGCCTTTTTGCCATCAAGCAGTTCAATAGCGCAAATAAGCCCGGCAGCACCGCCACCGACTATTGCAGTTTTAAATATTTTTTGCAATTTTATTCTCCTTGCAAATGTTTGTAGTTAATCGTTTGTGAAATCCGCAAAAATGCGGAAAAATTAAAATGATAAAAACTTGTTGGGCACGGTAACTTGAAAACTCAAACTACCGTGCATAGTTAAATTATTTAATGATTTGTAAAAGTTCTTTTGGCGTGCTTGCAAAAACCTTTGCACCAGCCTCAACAAGAAATTCTTTGCTTCTGTATCCCCAAAGTTCAGAAACGCCTTTCACCCCTGCGTTAATTGCTATCTGAGCATCAGGTTTATCGTCGCCCACAAAATAACAGTTTTCAGGTAAAACGTCAATTTCTTTTAGCATTTGTAAAAGCATTGTGGGGTCGGGTTTAATCTTCATTCCTGGTCTTGAACCTACCACTATATCAAAACCATATTGACTAAGTAGCCTTTCGTAAACAACGTCCGTCGTCATTTGTGGCTTATTGGTAAGTATGCCAAGTTTATATCCACGCTTTTTAAGTTCTATAAGCATTTCACCCACACCGTCGAACACCCTTGTTTTAGGACTGCCCGAATCGGTGTAAATACGGTTATAATAATCAAGTCTTTCATCAAGTTCAGCACCGCTAAACTTACCGTCAAAACTTCTGCTTATAAGATTCCTTGCCCCGTCGCCTGTTAAAGTGCCAATAAAATCATAGTCCTTTTTAGGTTCACCAAACTTTTCCAAAGTAATGTTGACGTGTTCGGCTATATCGGGAAGTGAATCAATAAGCGTACCGTCAAGGTCAAATATTACCGCTTTATTCATTTGTTCTCCTTTACATTTGTTCAACCGTTTCAATCCCAAGAAGCGTAAGCGCGTTTGTAAGCGTAATCTTTACCGCCTTTGTTATCGCTACACGGAAGTTCTTAATGTTTTCATCATCGGTTGCAATCTTACAATCAATATAAAACTTATTAAATGCAGTTGCAAGGTCAAGCGCAAACCTTGTTACTAACGACGGTTCGTATTTTTCCCCTGCCGACTTAACTACGTCCTTAAATCTACCGAGTTCGGTTATAACAGCATACTCAGACGGGTGCATTTCTATTCCCGAATAAGCACCGCCCTCACCGCACTTGTTTAGAACGCTATTGCAACGTGCAACCGTATACTGAACGTAAGGACAAGTTTCGCCTTCAAAACTTAGCACTCTATCGTAACTGAACACTATATCTTTAATCTTGTTATTCACAAGTGCGCCGAAAATTACTGCGCCCGTACCGACTGCTTTTGCAATCTTATCTTTGTCTTTTAGGTCGGGGTTTTTCTGTTCGATTACAGAATACGCCTTTTCAATAGTCTTATTTATAACGTCTTCAAGTAAAACAACTTTACCGTGACGTGTGCTCATAGAACCACTTTCTAAACTTACCATACCGTAAGCGACGTGAACCATATCCTTTGCCCAGTCCTTACCCATAAGTTCAAGCACCTTAAAGAACTGTTTAAAGTGTAAGTTTTGTTGGTATGCTACGACGTATAAACATTTATCAAAATCGTAAGTATTTTTTCTATAAACGGCAGCGGCAATATCACGGGTTGCGTAAAGCGTAGAGCCGTCCGACTTTAAGATTAAGCACGGTGGCATTCCGTATTCTTCTAAGTCAACGATAGACGCACCGTCAGAAATCTTGATTAGTCCCTTTTCTTTAAGTTCACTAACAACGGGTGCCATCTTATCGTTATAAAAACTTTCGCCAGCGTAACTATCAAACTCAACGTTAAGTAGTTTATAAATCTTATCAACTTCTTCAAGCGTAATCTTTTTGAACAGTTCAAAAAGTTCGCCTGCTTCTTTATCGCCGTCTTCGATAAGCTTAAAATAATGCCTTGCTTCGTCGTCCATTTCGGGATGAAGTTTTGCTTCGTCGTGATACTTAACGTAAATTCTAGTAAGTTCTTTTAGTCTGCCTTCTTCAACAGCTTCAAAACTACTCCATTTTTTAAACGCAACGATAAGTTTTCCAAATTGAGTGCCATAGTCGCCAAGGTGGTTTATACCCACTACCTTATAGCCTAAAAATCTATAAATTTTACAAAGTGCGCTACCAATAACAGTTGTACTTAAATGCCCTATGTGGAAAGGCTTAGCAATGTTGATTGACGAATAGTCTATGCAAACTGTTTTGCCTGCGCCTATATTATCCGAACCGTAACTTTCCCCACTAGATAAAATTTCAGCTAAAAGTTTATCAGCAAAGCCCGAACGGTTAATTTTAAAGTTTAAGTATCCGTTTACTGCCGAACAGCTTAAAATATTTTCGTCAGGAACAAAGTTAGACGCAAGTGTTTCGGCGATAACAACGGGTGGACGGCGCATAATCTTGCTAAGTTTAAAGCAAGGCAATGCAAAATCACCCATATCGGTATTTGGCGGTACTTCTATAAACGAATAAAGTTCTTGTGGCGTTACGCCTTCAATATTTAATTTTTGTGCTATAATCTGTTTGTAATCCATATTCTCTCCGTAATACTTAAATATAATAACATATATTTTATTAAAAAAGCAAGTTAAAAACTTGTAATTTTATTCAATTTGCGATATAATTGTGTCATTGATAAAGTATTTTTCGGAGTAACAAAATGAAATTAGGCGTAGTAGGACTTCCAAACGTAGGCAAATCAACCCTTTTTAACGCAATTACTCACGCTGGGGCGGAATGCGCAAACTATCCGTTCTGCACCATTGAACCAAACGTGGGTATCGTTGCTGTTCCTGATGAAAGACTTGACGTGCTTGCTAAACTTTATAACACCAAAAAAATCACCCCAGCAGTAGTTGAATTCGTAGATATTGCTGGTTTAGTTAAGGGCGCAAGCAAAGGCGAAGGGCTTGGCAACAAGTTCCTTGCAAATATTCGTGAAACTGATGCAATCGTGCACGTTGTACGCTGTTTTGACGATGAAAACGTTACGCACGTCGATAGCAACGTTGACCCCTTGCGTGATATTGAAACCATTAATTTAGAACTTATTTTTGCTGATACCGAAAGCGTAAAAAAACGCCTTGATAAAGCAATTAGTATGACTAAGACGGGCGATAAAAAATATAAGATTGAAGCAGAGTTTTTAGAAAGACTTTATAAACACCTTGAAGACTTAAAGCCTGCAAGAACTTTGCCCGTTTCAGAAGATGAAAAGGAATACTTAAAGTCGCTTTTCTTAATCACTGAAAAACCCGTTATTTACACCGCTAACATCGGCGAAAAAGATATGGGTAAAGACGAAAATACTCTCCCCTTTGTTCAAAAGGTTATTGAGTTTGCTAAAAGTGAAAATTCTGAATATATGGTTATTTGTGCTAAAACCGAAGAAGAACTTTCTATGTTAGAACCCGAAGAAGCACAGATGTTTTTAGAAGAATTAGGACTTAAAGAAAGCGGACTTGATAGGCTTGTTAAAACTTCTTACCGCCTTTTAGGGCTTATAAGTTACCTTACCGCAGGCGAAAAGGAAGTTCGTGCTTGGACGATTGAAAACGGCACCAAAGCTCCGCAAGCGGCAGGCAAAATTCATACCGATTTTGAAAAGGGATTTATCCGTGCGGAAATAGTCGATTACGATACTCTTGTTGAACTTGGAAGCTTTAACGCCGCAAAAGAAAAAGGCAAGGTACGTTCGGAAGGCAAAGAATACGTTATGAAAGATAGCGACGTTGTTCTTTTCCGCTTTAACGTTTAACTTAATATAAAAATATTTAATAAGGAGAAAACTTATGAAAAAATTTTTTGGCGAATTTAAAAAGTTCATAACGCGTGGTAACGTTATGGATATGGCAGTCGGCGTTATCGTCGGCGGTGCGTTCACTGCAATTGTAAACGGACTTTCAAACTTTGTGTTAAAACCTATCATTAACTGGATTTTAGCGCTTATTTTAGGTAAAGGCAGTTTGAGTGAAGTTTACACTTTCTTAGGCACCCCCACCTACCTTGAAGACGGCACGATTGACCTTGCTAACTCATTCTATATCGATTGGGGTTCACTAATTAACGCAATTATAAACTTCCTTATCATCGCATTCGTTCTCTTTGCCATCGTTAAATTCATTAACAGGGTTAAAGACGGCAACACCAAATTAAAGAAAAGTTTAAAAGGTAAACTTTCTAAGGAAGAAAAGAAAGAATTAAAATCAAAAGGCATTAAACTTTCGGATAAAAAAGCAGTTGAAGCTTATATGGAAGAAAAAGCAAAACTTCAAAAGGAAGCCGAAGCAAAGGCAAAGCTTGAAGCAGAAGCAAAGGCAAAAGCCGAACGTGAAGCTAACCCCACCACCGAAGATTTACTTAAACAAATCCGTGACCTTTTGAAAAAAGACGCTTAAAAAAGTTTAATCCCGAAGAATTATTGCTTACGCATTAACTCATCGGGATTTTTTATTAAAAACTACTTACTTCTTCACTATTCACTTATACCTATTACCAATCGACAAGCTTCTATCGAAACTTGTCGATTTTTTCTAGTCCCGGCGGGAATCCCACCTGTGTGGCC
>JAGASB010000158.1 GCA_017621955.1 Clostridia bacterium
AATCATTTCTTCTGCAAGCGCTAAGGGGTTTTCCGCCTTTGCTATTGCCGAAGAACAACCCGAAGCCGATGCACCGGCTTTAATGATGTTATAGCAATCTTGTCCTTTTGAAATACCTGCCGACGGGAAAGGCTTAATGTCGGGGTTGATTTCACGGATTACTTTTATAACTTCGTCAATGTATTCCTTATCAGCGGGTTTACCTGTTCCGATAAGTTCACTTGGCTCAGCAACCAAAATGTTAGGTCCTAATTTTGCGATTGCTTTAACTTCTTCAATACTGTCAGCACAAACCATCGTTGCAAGACCAAGTTCGTCCGCACGCTTAATAGCCTTTTCGATTTCTTCAATCGTAAGTTTGTGTTCTGCGTGGTTAAGCATTACGCCCTTTGCCCCTGCTGCCTTTAATGCTTCGGGAAGCGTTCTACCCATTCCACGACCAACGGGTATGCTATCCATATGTTGTGAATAAACGCGAACTCTTTTAACGTGCTTTGCTACGTTGTAAATTTCAGTATCGGGAATATCTAACACAACGTCAACGTTGTATTTTTTTGCTAACTTATCAAGCCCTTTTGCCATTTTAAGTAAGGTTTCACCATACATATAACACTTAGGACCATATTCAAAAAACGGTTCGCTTATCTTATAATCTTTAACCATAATTTACTCCTTAAAACAATGCTTTTTCATTAAGTCTTTCGCCAACTGCACCACCTGGGTGGGTAACCGCAAACTGTTCGATTTGGAAGTTTGTTTCTTCTAATATTGCCGTTTGAAGTGCGTGGCATATCATACAAAGTGCCGTCGTTGAAGTAGTGCCTTGCGCATTATAACGGTCACACTCTTTATTGACGTACTGTTTAATAACAACGTCTGCATTCACCGCCAAAGGACTTTCAAGATTTTCAGTAATAGAGATTATCTTAACGCCCTTTTTCTTGCAAATATCAAGAATAGGTAAAAGTTCTTTGGTTTTACCGCCACGAGATGCAAAAATCATAGCGTCACCTGCCTTAAAGTATCCCGTTCCGCCGTGAACTGCTTCTGCCGGTGAAACGAATTTTGCAGGTTGGTCTATACAGCAAAGAAGATGAGATAAATGTTGCATAATTATACCTGAATGCCCACTGCCCGTCGTACCGATTCTTTCAGCGTTGATTAAAATTTCAACGGCTTTTGAAAATGCTTGTTCATCAAGATAATTAAGCATTTCAGTAATACATTCTGCTTCGGTTTTGTATGCGTCTTTAACCCACTTCAAAGTTTCTTGCTTCATAAAATCACCATAAATAAAATCTTAACGATAAAAGTATATCACGGATAACAATTATTGTCAATTTTTTTATACGGATTTTAAATTAATTTAACGGTCAAATATTTATATTTTTATATAATATTGACCGTGCAAAAAATTCACACGGTCTAAATAATTTTACTTTATATTATTTTTATAGTAGTCAAGCCACTTGTCTGCAATTAATCTTGACCCAGCTATATTGGGGTGTACCCCGTCATCAAAATATGACGTTACACCCTTTTCTTCCACTGCCTTTTCTAAATCTTTTTGCAATGGAATAAATGGTAAATTATATTTTTGAGCAATAGATTTAACGACTTTTGCGTATTCGGTTATTTTAGAAAACTTATCCCAATTTTCTTCGGTCGCACTCCCCTTTAATGCAAAAGGTTCCATAATGATTATTTTAACGTCGGGTAATCTTTCTATCGTTTCTTTTATAAGCATATCGTAAAATCTTTCAAACCTATCAAGTTCTACGCCGTTTTGGCCACCGACTTCTGCCCAAATATCATTTACACCTTCAAGAATAGTTAAAACGTCGGGTTTAAGATTCCAAACATCTTTTTTTACCCTTGCATATAGGTCAACTATCTTTTCGCCACCAATACCACGATTATAAACTAAGTTTTCTTGCGGATTATCACTTAAAATCACCGAAGTAACGTCTCTAACGTATCCCCAGCCGTAACTGTTAGTCCAAAAATCGTTTTCTCTATTTCTGCCAGCGTCTGTTATTGAGTCGCCAAAAAACACGAATTTCATATTTCACCTATGTAGTAGCAACGACAAGTTTACGCTTGCCGTTGCTAATTATATTTTTATTTATTATTTTTTGTAAAGTGGACCGTAAGTAGCGCAAGCACGATAGTCTTGGCCTTCTTTATCCATTCCGAATGCGTTCCAAGCCGCTGGACGATAAATCTTATCTTCACTTACGTTGTGCATACATACGGGGATTCTAAGCATTGAACACATTGTGATTAAATCTGCACCGATATGTCCGTAAGAGATTGCGCCGTGGTTTGCGCCCCAATTTTGCATTACTTCATAAGCCGTCTTAAAGGGACTTCCTTCTTTACCGTCACAACGTGGTGCAAACCAAGTGCAAGGCCAAGTAGGATTTGTTCTTTCCATTAAAGTATCACTTACTTCATCTGGAAGTTTTACAGTCCAACCTTCTGCAATTTGCATTACAGGACCTAAGCCTTTAACAAGGTTAAGTCTTATCATAGTACAAGGCATTTCGGCTTTGGTAGTGTAATGGCTTGAAAATCCACCGCCACGGAAGTTGTCAAAACCTGCTTCGCACCATACGGTTGTATCAGTCATCTTCTTGATATCTTCGTCGGTTACTTCCCACCACTTCTTCATTGTAGCGTTGCCGTTTTCGTCTACGCATTCACCGCAAGCGTCTAAGCACGCTGCGCCTGAGTTAAGCAAGTGGATAATACCGTCTGATTCTTTTGCTTTACCTTCAAGTTCATAACCCGTAACTCTCTTTGTAGCATCGCCCGACCAGTAAGTTCTTACGTCCGCAAATATTTGCGCTCTATGCGTTAATAATCTCATAAACAACATACAAAGTCCGTTCAAAACGTCGTTTTCAGTTGCAAGCGTATACGGTTCTCTTGCGCCCTCATAGTCAAAGGTTGAAGATAAAAGCGCTTCGGGATAGTCACAGTTGGGCCAATGGTCTGTCCATTGTCTTTGACCTTGGAAACCGCCTGCAATTGCGTTATGTCCTACCTTTTCTTCTTCAAAGCCGTCGGGTAAGTTCTTGTTACCTGCCATAAGGTCTTTGATTATGCAGTACATTTTAACGGTGAATTCCCATTGCTTTTCTTTTTCTTCGTCGGTAAATTTAATCTTTCTTTCTTTACCCAAGAACTCTACTGATTCGGGGTTGTCGTCTCTACCCATTTTGCAGTGTTCTTTGGTCCACTTTAATGCTTTTTGATATTCTTCTTCGTTGTAGATACCTTCTTCCATACGGCGAAGAATTTCAACTTCATCTACACTTTCAACTCTCATATCAAGGTAAGATTCCATAAAATCTTGGTCAATGATTGAACCTGCGATACCCATACATTGTGAGCCGATTTGAAGATATGATTTACCACGCATTGTTGCAACTGCTACTGCTGCACGACCGAAACGAAGTAATTTTTCTTTAACGTCTTCGGGGATAGTCGTTACTTGGTCTCTATCTTGAACTTCGTGTCCGTAGATGCCAAATGCGGGTAAGCCTTTTTGTGCGTGTCCTGCAAGAACTGCTGCAAGATATACCGCACCTGGTCTTTCCGTTCCGTTAAAGCCCCAAACTGCTTTAATTGTGGTTGGGTCCATATCCATTGTTTCAGAACCATAACACCAACAGGGCGTTACTGATAAGGTTATGCTTACGCCTTCTTTCTTAAACTTATTTGCGCACGCTGCTGCTTCGGGAACTCTACCGATTGAAGTGTCTGCCATTACAACCTTAACGTGTTCGCCGTTTGAATAGAAAAGATTTTCTTCAAACAATTTTTTAGCGGCGTTTGCCATTGCCATAACTTGACCTTCCAAACTCTCACGGAGCATCATAGGTCCACGTCTTCCATCAACTATCGGGCGAATTCCGATTACGGGATAATCGCCAACGTATCTATTTTTTGCCATCGTTTCCACTCCTTTAAAATGGTTTTTATTTTATAAATAAATTATACAACACTTATTTCAATGGTGTTATAATAATTTTATCCATTTAGTTGTATAAAATTATCTTATTATTTGACAAGTAGACATAAATATTATATAATAAAGCTATGAAACAACAATCACAACCACAAGCGCTTTCCACAACATTTTATATTGGAAACGAAATAACGCTTACGCCTAGTTGGCACGATAAAAACGTAATACTTCCAAACAGCAAACTTTTTTATATTTTAGAGGGCGAAATTTTTATCCAAACGCCAAGCGGTTCTTTTGTTGCAAAAAGCGGTGATATGGTACTTATCCCCGCAGGTGTAAAACATAGTTTTAGGCTTACTAAATTAAACCACGCTAAAAAGTGTTGGTTTCACTTTGATATTTCAAAAGGGTCTAACGGTTTTTTTGAAAATCTTACCTTGCCTTATAAAATTAAAGTTGGCAAAAACGACTTTATTAAAAGCACGTTTGACAGCATATTCTTTCACGCCAAAACTAGCCTTGAAGAAGATAGACTTAGCGTTGCTTCAAGCGTATTTACACTAATTTCTTTTTATCTTAAAAAATGTAATTATATAAAGAACGAAAGTAGTGCCGACGATGAAATTGACAGCGTTATACTTTACATAAAAAATCACTATGAAGAAAACCTTTCGCTTAAAACACTTTCTAATCACGCAAATTTGAGTCCTAACTATTTCGTTAGAAAATTTAAAGAACGCACGGGGTACTCCCCTTTGCAGTTTGTCAACGTTATGAAAATGGAACGTGCAAAATATCTTATAGAGCAGTCTGACCATTCTATCGGAAAAATTATGGAACAACTTGGATTTTACGACGCTTCGCACTTTTCTAAACTGTTTAAAAAATATTGTGGATATTCCCCTAAAAACTTCCGTGTAATAAGTGGATATCAAAGCCAAAAATAATAGTTAAAAGTCCCGAACAACCGTTCGGGACTTTTAGTCTAAAATATTTTGTTTGCTAAATTCTTTACATAGTCAAGCGAATCAAAAAGTTCACTTAAATCACCATAATCACCGCTATACGCTTCTATTAAAAGCGCTCCGTTAAAACCAACGTCTTTTAGGCGGTTAAATAAGTCGTTAAAGGCAGTTGTGCCTTTACCGGGCAAGCACATCTTACCATTTTCGTCAATATCTGATAAATGTACGGTTACGATGTCTTCACCCATTTCGTTTATGTAATCGGCGTAACTTATTCCGCTTTGACGTGCTTGCTTAATATCAAGCGTTGCTTTTAAGCCTTGCGTACGCTTTTTAAGTTCACTGTAAAAACCTATGTAATTATAGTAGCCCCAATGCACGTTTTCATAGGCAAGCGTTACACCGTGCGATTTGGTAACGTCAATTATTTGTTGAGTTATCTTACCAACCCTATCAAAATCTATTTTGATAGGTGTTTTCTTAAACCTTGCACCGCCGTGAAAGGTGTAATACTTTGCTTTTACCTGTTCAGCCGCACACATAGCCATATCAAGTAGCTTAAAGCTATCTGTTTTTGCACGCTCATTGACGCTGTAAAGTTGGGGTTCAAACTGCGTAGTTAAAACGTGCACCGAATGAACGTCAATCCCGTTTTGGT
>JAGASB010000021.1 GCA_017621955.1 Clostridia bacterium
CCTAAAAACGAGATTTAGTCCCACACATACAAAAAGAAAGAACACCCGAGTGGTGTTCTTTCTTTTTGTTTATATCCCTAGACAGACGAAGAACGTAGTTCGTCCGTCATATGATGGGCAATCTTTGATGAGCAAGGACTCCGTAACGTAGTGTAGGAGCGTCTGTTAGGGGCAGCCATCTTGCACTCATAAAAAAGCTGACGTGCATAAAACGGAATAATTATCCACTCAAAAAGTTGGACAAAAATGTTAGGATTTATAACATTTTTTTGCGGTTTTTCATAAGTTATAGGGCTTGATTGAAGCGTTAATTAAAAAAATAGTTGAAAATATTTGTTTTTATGATATAATAAAATAAAATTTAGTAAAAGGATAAAGAGATGAAGTTGAAAAAAAGTTGTATTGCTTTAACACTTATATTAACAATAATTGCCAGTTTATTTGTGGGATGTGGTGCGAATTCTACGGCGTTTAAGGAATATAAAGAGTATGACCAATTTCGTTTTTACGCATATATGACACCTCCACCCGCAAATGTTGGTGTTGAAGAACTTGCTAATAACCCAGATTACATGACGGATGAACAGTATGATTGGGTGAAAGAATGTGGGTTTAACTATGGAATTACTATTTATGAATCTTCATACTTAGAAATGTTAAAGGTGTTGGAAGAATTTAGTGAGCGTGAAATAAAATTATTTATTAAAGATTCAAATATTACCCAATTAATAATGGGATACAACAGTGGTGGAATGACAGCTGTTCAAGAGTCAAATTACAAAAAGGCTTTTGAAAACAACTTGAATGAATATATGAAATATGATGGATTTGCAGGTATATATGCATCAGATGAGCCTAAAACGGCAGAAATGTATGGAATAGGGAAAGCAAGCAAATATTTTTATTCATTAGATCAAGCTAAGCAAAAAGAATGGTGGGTGAATTTAGTAGGTTGTAATTATGGTTTTCATGGAAGTAAAACGTATTTAGACCACGTGCTAACTTGTGCAAAAACTACGGGTACTTCACGATTATCGTTTGATAGTTATCCGTTAATTAAAAACAATATAATAAGAACTTCATTTTTTTACAACCTAGCACAAATGGCGGCAATTGGTAAAGTAAGAAACAAAGATTTTGATACTTTTATTTTGACGATGGGGCATTGGGATTATCGTACGACAGAAAATTATGATGATTTGGCATGGCAAATTTATACTTCAATGGCATTTGGAACACGTGGAATAGAAACTTTTACTTATTGGACAACTATGACCACAGGCGAGCAAGTTACGCACGGATTAATTGACCATTATGGTAATCGCACTCAAACGTGGTATTCAATGCAAGAAGTTATTTCTGAGGTTAATTCTTTCCAACATATGTATATGAATGCTGAATGGCAAGGAGTTTTAGCGTATACGGCAAACTCTAATTATACTAACGAAATGTTTGAAATGATACCTTCAAAAATAACGGTAACTGAAACTGACGTTTGTGTAAAAATGGATTCACACCAAAGAATCGCAAGTGTTGCATCAGATAACGACCTTTTAATCGGTGTGTTTAAAGACTTAGATGATAGAGATGCTTTTTTGATAGTAAACACGACAGATCCTGAACTTGATGATTCGGCAACTGTTAATCTTAAGTTTAACGATTGTGATTACGTTGCAATTTATAAAAAAGGCGAAAAAGTTTTTGCAGAAGTTCAAGACGGTGAAATTACACTTAATATGGGATCTAGCGAGGGATACTACGTTGTTCCTATGGAGCTCTAATATATTAATAAATAAGTAAATTAAGAATTTATTAGGTAATTATATTATGAAAATAAAAAAATGGTTAAGTTTAACATTGGTGGGCGTTATGTGCTTAGTGCTTTGCTATTGTTATTTTTCAACTATTGAAATTAAACAAAATTTATTAAATTATTCAAATACGGCAAAATGCGTGTCTTTTAGTAATGAAGACAAAGGTTGTTCTAGTTTTTCTATAAACTCTTCGTCTAACCTTTACGAAATTAAATTGAACGAACAATTTGATACTTTTGACAATAGACGTTGGATTAAAAAGAACGTAACAGACGACACGTTAACTTTTGATGGCAAAGCAACATTTAGTCAATCATTTAACACTGCGGAGGGAAACTTGCCAAAGCTTGCATTTAATATGCCCGTTTACGCAAACGGTGACGGGGTTGTGTTTGACATTACGTTTTCAGCTAAAAAAACTGAAGGTAAAATTAATGAAGCCGTTAATTTTGGATTTATGTTCGGCATGCCGTCTATAGATGCCGAAATAACAGATGAAAAAGTTGGATATTTGAATTTTACTGCTACAGACATACAAATGTATCGTGCGGGCAGTTTAGTGCAATCGCAAACGGATATTAAGAATAGGATTGATTTTGCATATATTAAAAGCAGTATTACGACTGTTCGTTTGATTGCAAAAGATGATGGAACTTTGCAGTTATACGTGGGAAAGCAATATGAAGATTACAGTGTGTCAATAGAACAATTGTACGCTACGTATAGTGGATTTGATTTTAATAACACTTATCTTGCTTTTGTCACAAACGAAACGTTTAATTCGCAGACTGAAAAGGAATTTTCTGTTTATATTTCAGACGTTAAATTAGATACGTGTATTAGTATAGATTTTTCTACTATTGACCTAGATATTGTATTTGACGAAACTTCTTTGAGTGAAGTTTTTGTCAGTGAAGATCCTATTGAAATTGTTCATGAAGTTTCCACTCGGTATTCTTATAGTCCGTTTATTGAAACAGAAATACAAATTGTAAGTGGACAAGCGTCCGTTTTAGATGATTGTATAATATTTCATACACATGGTGATGTTTCGTTCAGAATAATTTCAGCATTTGACAAATCTATATATAAGGAATATTCGGTAAACGTTAAGAAGGTGGAGATTGAAAGTGTTGTTATTGACAAGCAAAAGTTTGTCGATTTAACATCTGATTCGCAACCGTTAGATTTAATCGCTGAGGTGAAGGGGAACAGCAGTAAGAAAGAACACCTTGCATATACGTTTAACGTGATTTCAGGCAATGCAGAGATTGTTTATAATCAGTTAAGGCTTTTAGGACCGGGAGAAGTGGTTATCCGTGCAACTTCAGTTGTTGACCCTACAAAGTACGAACAATTTGCTTTTACAGTAGCAGATGCCAATAAGGATTATATCAAAATTTCGTTTGAGCAAAATAATGGTCAAACAGTTTTTATCGTTGTCGGTTCAGTTGTAGTGGGCTTGTTGCTTACTGGACTAGTTGTTGTGTTGGTTAAGAAAAAGAAAAAAGGTAGTTAAACTAAATTTGTGATAGAATAACCCATTGTTTCTCAAATAATGCTTTGATCTCAATGCGTTTAGTCTATCGTAACGATAGCGTAGATGTGTCTGTTAGGACAGTCAATACAAAACAATTCGAACTTCTTCCAATACGAAAGTCGTTCAGATTTTTAATTTATTTTAAATAACTTGTATGCATTACAGACTAAATTTTTTAGCTTGTACCTATTTTATGAAAATATTTCAAATAGCTTTACAAATTTTTTAATTAGTTGTATAATTTAAAAGAACTTAAAATTATTAAGGAGTAATATAAAATGAAATTAATTATTAAAGACAATTATCAATCAATGAGTGAATGGGCGGCTAACCATATTGCTAACGCAATAAACAACCACAAAGAAAATCGTCCGTTTGTGCTTGGATTACCGACGGGGTCTTCTCCGCTTGGCGTTTATAAAAAGTTAATTGAAATGAACAAAGCGGGTAAAGTTACTTTTAAGAACGTTGTTACTTTTAATATGGACGAATACGTTGGCTTGCCAAAAGACCATGACCAAAGTTATTGGTACTTTATGCACGATAATTTCTTTAATCACATTGATATTCCTGCTGAAAACGTAAATATTTTAGACGGTATGGCAAAAGATTTAGAAGCAGAGTGCAAACGTTATGAAGATAAAATTGCTTCATACGGTGGTATTGATTTGTTTATGGGTGGTAGTGGTGTTGACGGACACATTGCATTTAACGAACCGTTTACTTCACTTACGTCAAGAACGGGTGTTCGTGCGCTTACCGAAGATACTTTGATTGTAAACTCACGCTTTTTTGATAACGACGTTAATAAAGTTCCTAAAACGGCACTATCTGTTGGCGTTGGTACGGTTTGTGATTCTAAACAAGTAATGCTTTTAATTAGCGGACACAATAAGGCTCGTGCGCTTCGTCATTGTGTAGAAGGTGGCGTTGACCACGCTTGGACTATAAGCGCACTTCAAATGCACCCAGACGGAATAATTGCTTGTGATGAAGCGGCTTGTGGTGAATTAAAGGTAGATACCTATAAATACTTTAAGGAAATTTACAAAAACGAAAAATAAGTTTTAATTGATGAATTGTCAAACTAAGTGCAACACTTTTTTAGATATTCATTAAATAAATCTATAGGTTTTTGAAAGTGTAAAACTTTTTTAGGTCTGGCGTTAATTAACGCCAGATTCTTTTTTAGCGTTTTTTCGCTTACTCTTTCTAAATTTCTACCCTTAGGATAAAATTCCCTTAGTAATCCGTTTAGATTCTCATTTGTTCCTTTCTGCCATGCACAATATGGA
>JAGASB010000159.1 GCA_017621955.1 Clostridia bacterium
CAAATACGCAAGTTAACTGTTTTCCAACCGCTTCGGCAAAAAGCGCCGCACAGACAGACGAATCTACACCACCCGAAAGTGCAAGCAAGACTTCATCCTTGCCGACTTTTTTCCGAATAGAAGATGCGGCATACAATCGGGCGTAGTACGATAATTCATAAGCCCACGCTTTTCCGCTTCTTCAATCCACGTTTCGTCATAACCGTTGCCGTTAAACAGAATACGCTTATGGTCTTTTATTGTCTTTTTTATCATTTCGTGAAGCGACTGCTCGAAATTCTCTACCCCTTCCAATCTGTCCGCATAAATCTTGAGTGATTCCGCTACTGCACTGTTGAGCATAATATTTGCACAGGAAATACTGTTGGAAGAACCGAGCATGCGGAATTCAAACTTATTGCCTGTAAACGCAAACGGAGACGTACGGTTTCTATCCGTCGTATCACGTGCAAATTTAGGAAGAACGTCAACGCCGAGTTTTAACGTCGTTTTCTTTGTTCCCGCATAAGGCTTATCGCTTTCAATTGCTTCCAAAATTGCAGCAAGTTCGTCCCCAAGGAAGATAGAAACCACTGCGGGAGGCGCCTCGTTTGCCCCCAAACGATGGTCGTTCCCTGCCGTTGCCACAGAGATACGGAGTAAATCTTGATAATTATCAACCGCTTTGATTACTGCGCAAAGGAAAATCAAGAACTGTGCGTTTTCATAAGGCGTTTCGCCCGGAGAAAGCAAATTCACTCCTGTATCCGTTGCCATTGACCAGTTATTATGCTTCCCGCTACCGTTTACTCCTGCAAACGGCTTTTCGTGGAGTACGCATACAAGACCGTGTTTAAGTGCAACCTTTTGCATAATTTCCATAGTAAGTTGGTTGTGGTCGGTAGCAATATTCGTCGTTGTATAAATCGGAGCAAGTTCGTGCTGAGCGGGCGCCACTTCGTTATGTTCGGTTTTTGCAAGAATACCGAGTTTCCAAAGTTCTTCATTAAGTTCTGCCATAAAGGCCGCAACTCTCGGTTTAATTACGCCAAAATAATGGTCTTCCATTTCCTGCCCTTTCGGTGCTCTTGCCCCAAAAAGCGTTCTTCCGGTAAATACGAGATCTTTTCTCTTATCAAACATTTCTTTGTCGATAAGGAAATATTCCTGTTCCGGACCAACCGACGTGCGAACATATTTAACGTCGTTATTCCCAAAAAGTCTCAAAATACGCAAAGCCTGTTTATTAAGCGCTTCCATCGAACGAAGAAGCGGTGTTTTTTTATCGAGCGCTTCGCCGCCATACGAACAAAAAGCCGTAGGAATACACAGTGTTTTGCCTTTAATAAAGGCATAAGAAGTAGGATCCCAAGCGGTATAACCCCTCGCCTCAAACGTCGCTCTTATACCGCCCGAAGGAAAACTTGACGCATCCGGTTCACCTTTTATAAGTTCTTTACCGGAAAACTCCATAATCACTCTGCCGTCGGGGGCGGGAGTAATAAAACTGTCGTGTTTTTCGGCTGTAATACCCGTGAGCGGCTGAAACCAATGCGTAAAATGTGTTGCACCGTTGGCTACCGCCCAATCTTTCATTGCTGAGGCAACTGCATTTGCCACGGAAAGATCAAGTTCCGTCCCTTCGTCTATCGTCTTTTTAAGAGATTGATATACTTTAGCGGACAAATTCGCCTTCATTACTCTGTCGTCAAATACAAGGCTGCCAAAAGTTTCTGTTACTGTGTTCATAATTCTAACTCCTTTTATAAAAAATTAAGGCAATGGCGCTTTCAAGAATTTCTTAAAAGACGC
>JAGASB010000160.1 GCA_017621955.1 Clostridia bacterium
AGCACCCACATCGGCTTTAAAGTTGTGATGAAATAAAATAATTTGGCATACCTGCTCTTTGGCGGGTATGCCAAAGTTTGTATTGCGAATATTAAAATAAAAAAATAAAAATGAATTTCAAAAAAGGTATTGACATTTGCAAACTTTTGTAGTATAATACTAATGTTGCGAAAAGCAATACCCTCTATCTAAAGACAAACCAATATGCGAGAGTGGCGGAACGGGACGTAGTTGCAGACTGCGCACGTTTGAAGGGCTACTTGAGCACACAAAAAACAAATCAATATGCGAGAGTGGCGGAACTGGCAGACGCGCACGTTTGAGGGGCGTGTAGTTCACACTGTACGGGTTCAAGTCCCGTTTCTCGCACCAAACCAAAAGAACGGCATCAAAGATGCCGTTCTTTTGGTTTTATACGAACTAACTGACGCTGAACCCCTTCGACCGTCAGGTCGGATGCTTGACGCTCCATCGCTGAATTTGGGTAACATCTATCTTGAGCGTCAAGCTAGGGTTCTAGTTCCCGTTTCTCGCACCATAAAGAAACCATAGTATTGATACAAAAAATATCGGTATTATGGCTTTTTATTGCCCAAATAGGGGGATTTTGTCCTTTTTTAGGTGGTTTTAGAGCATAAAAGTAGGCTTGTCGGGAGAGTTTTCGTCCTTGCAAGCCTTTTTTGTTTATAGCCGTAAAATATAAATCGTTCACTTCATACCCCTTTCGTTCAATTTATACGGTATCGTTCAATTATTGATTCGCTTAAAAGAATTATTGATTTTAAATAGGTTATGTGATATAATAAACTCACCTATAAATTAGAAAAGGATTAAACAATATGAACACAATAATCTTAACAAGTTATTTGGATTTCTATGAAAAAGATGAACAAGGAAACAAGAATGCTCACAACTTTGGAAATGATAACGGAATTTTAGATTGTTTAAAATCTAACATAAAAAAACATGACAACTTTGTATTTGTTGCCAATGGAATGGAAGGGGAAAAAGCTGAAGCATATTTTAAGTTGGCTTGCAACTCATTTGAGTTGACTTTACCATTTAACAACTATGAATTTCTATGTCCTAGCACTAAAAACAGAGCAAAGGAAATGATTGAAAAGGCAGATTTTATATTCCTTTGTGGTGGTCATTTGCCTACACAAAACAAGTTCTTTAACGATATTGGATTAAAAGAATTATTAGAAAACACTAATGCCTTGATTGTAGGTGGAAGTGCAGGAAGTATGAATTGTGCTGATGTGGTGTATTGTCCGCCAGAACTTGAAGAAGAAGTGTTAGATGATAACTTTAATAGATATTTGAAAGGGTTAGGACTAACTAATATCAATATAATGCCACACTTTGAAGAATATCAAAAAATGGTTATTTATGGCAAAAGATATATTGACGATATTGTTGTTCCAGATAGCCATAAAATTGATATTATTGCATTAAATAACGGTAGTTATATTGTAATTAAGGACAATCAAACAACAATCTATGGTGAAAGCTATTTAATTAGAAAAGGCAAAATAACACAAATAAACGAAAATCAAAACACTAAACATGTATAATGGTATTGTTTTGGTCAGTTTAATAACAAGGAAACGGAAGACTTGTTTTCAAAAAAGAAGCGACTTCATTTGATAGCCGCAATTTGTTTTACGATATCGGTATTTTGCTCCTTGATGGGGTTAGTGAATAGTACAAATGGTGTCCAGTTAGGGCTTTCTTGCTTTACATTAGCTCTTTGCGCAGGAAATGCGATTGCTCAATTTATTTTGTTTTTTAAGAAACGATAACATCATCTATTCAATAACTTCCAATTTGACAAACTGATTAGCATAGTTTCAGTCCCAAAAGAGAGTTTCACTTCCCGTTTAATAGTTTCATTTTTTGAGTGAAACCAAATGAAACTATTTGAAAC
>JAGASB010000161.1 GCA_017621955.1 Clostridia bacterium
TCCTTGCCAAGTTTAATTCTAGTTTCAAGAGTTCTCAAAAAACATAGGGATTTGAACGCTCACTTAATCAACGGTGATACGATGCGTTACTTTGAACACGTTAATATGGGAATTGCTACCGATACACCCCGTGGACTTTTAGTTCCCACGCTTTTCGGTGCTGATACTATGAGTCTTTCTGAAATTGCAGTTAAGTCTAAAAAACTTTCACAAGACGCAATCGATGGAAAGCTTGACCCATCACTTCTTACCGGTGGTAGCTTTACTATCAGTAACGTTGGTACTATGGGCATCGAAAGCTTTACGCCCGTAGTAAATCCTCCTCAAACTGGTATTCTTGGCGTAAACACGCTTGAAACTAGAATTAAACTTGGCAAGGAAGGTGAAATTATTCCTTATACAGCAATGGCACTTTCACTTTCTTACGACCACAGAGCGCTTGACGGCGCACCTGCTTCAAGGTTCTTAAAAGACCTTAAAGATTATCTTGAAAATTTCAGCATCAATCTTATGGCTGATTCAATTTAAAGGAGACGGTTATGGAAATTTTTGATTTAATTGTTATCGGTGGTGGTCCGGGCGGATATCTTGCAGCTGAACGTGCAGGTCACGCAGGACTTAAAACCATGGTTATCGAAAAGAGAGAATTTGGTGGCGTATGCCTTAACGAAGGTTGCGTTCCAAGCAAAACTTTCTTAAACTCTGCAAAGGTTTTTGACTACGCTAACCACGCAAGCGCTTACGGTGTAAACATTGACGGCAAAGCAACCGTTGACCAAAAGTTCGTGGTAGAAAGAAAGAACGGCGTTGTAAAAATGCTCGTTTCGGGCGTTAAAGGTCAACTTAAAAGAAACCACGTTACTATGAAAAAGGCAGAAGCGTTCATCGAAGGTAAATGTGATGAAGGCTTTACCATCAAGGCAGGGGACGAAAAGTTCGTTGCAAAGCGCCTTATCATAGCAACAGGCTCAATGCCCGTAGTTCCACCAATTCCTGGACTTAGGGAAAATCTTGAAGCCGGCGCAGTAATGACTAATAGGGAAGTTTTGGATTTAACTGAAATTCCCGAAAAGTTGGTTGTTATCGGTGGTGGCGTTATCGGTCTTGAAATGGCAAGCTACTTCTCATCAGTTGGCAGTAAAGTTACGGTCGTTGAAATGATGAACAAGATTGCTGGACCTACCGAAAACGAAATTTCAACTATACTTCAAAAGAGCCTTGAAAAGAAAGGCGTTGACATCAAACTTGGCGCAAAGGTTACCGCTGTTGAAAAGGACGGCGTAGTATTTGAAAAAGACGGCAAAGTTGAAAAAGTACCCGCAGATAAAATTCTCTGCTCAATCGGCCGTCGTGCAGTTACTGCAAACATCGGCTTAGAAAACATCGGCGTAAATATGGAACGTGGTGCAATCATAACCGACGATATGATGAGAACTAACGTTGCAAACGTATATGCTGTTGGCGACGTAAACGGCAAAATTATGCTTGCACACACGGCTTATCGTGAAGCAGAAGTTGCTATTAACAATATTACGGGCAAGAAAGACCGTATGCGTTACAACGTAATTCCGTCAGTAATTTATACCAACCCCGAAGTTGGTTCAGTTGGCGAAACCGAAGAAAGTGCAAAGGCAAAGGGTCTTGACGTTAAGTGCGTATCAATTCCGCTTACGTTCTCAGGTAGATACATTGCTGAAAACACCAACCTTAACGGTATTTGCAAACTTGTTATCAACAACAAGACCAACACCCTTATCGGTGCACATATTATCGGTAGTTACTCTGGTGAATACATCGTTGCAGTATCTGCAATGATTGACCTTGAAGTTGACATTGAAAACATCAAGAAGTTAGTATTCCCGCACCCAACGGTATGCGAAATCGTTCGTGAAGCGATTTTCAGTATATAATAAAGTTAAAAATAAAAGGAGAAATATAAAATGCCAAAGAATTTAGTAATTGACCCGAATTTTATAAGGGCACAAGGTAAAATTCAGTTTACGGATATCCCTGTAAACGTATACAACAAGACCATTAAAGAAGAAAAAGAAAACTTCTCTAAGGCAGATTTCGTTCGTATCTTCAACGATATCGCAATGCTTCGTGAATTTGAAAGTATGATTAACGAAATCAAAATTAAAGGTGAATATCAAGGCTTTAAGCATTCTTATCCAGGTCCTGCGCACCTTTCAATAGGTCAAGAAGCAGCGGCTGTTGGTCAAGCGTATATTCTTGATATGGACGATATGACCTTTGGTTCACACCGTTCACACAGTGAAGTTTTGGCTCGTGGTTTAGCATCAATCAATAAACTTCCCGAAGATAAACTTTATCAAATAATGAAAGACTTCATGGGTGGCGAAACTCTCGCTCCCGTTGAAAAACTCAACAAGACTGGCAACGTTAAAGACTTAGCTGTTGATTTCTTGCTTTACGGCTTTATGAGTGAAATTTTTGCACGTCGTACCGGTTTCCACCGTGGTATGGGCGGTTCAATGCACGTTTTCTTCTTGCCGTTCGGTATTTACCCCAACAACGCATTAGTTGGTGGTGCAGCGCCCGTAGCACTTGGTGCAGCACTTTATAAGAAA
>JAGASB010000162.1 GCA_017621955.1 Clostridia bacterium
AATATGAACTATAGTGAAAAGTTTATTAGAGAAGAAACGCTTATCTTCTTTATTAGAAAGAAAGATGACATAACAACGCCTTTCGTTACTATGGAATATTCGTTAGATAAAAAACAAATATTGCAGTGTTACGGAAAAAGCGACACAAGACCAGCAGTGGAAGTTTTAGACTTTGTAAATAAAAAATGGCTTCCATACGCAAATGAACAATTAAAATTAGTAGCATAAGGAGAATAAAAAAATGACTAACTATTTTAGAATAACAGGATATTATCCACAAGAAGATTTTTGCTTTATAGTTGATGCTAATGGCAAGTTTGACCAAGTATGGAAATTCAGTTCTATGCTTGTTAAAAAGGGTATTAAAATCCTTGAAGTTGGTGATGCAGAAAAGTTTTTAGACGTTAATTTAACAAAAGTTTCTGAAACATCTGAAAAGATTTTCTTACGAGCAACTGCAAAGGGAAAACCCGAATATACATCAATAACATTAGACGGCGCTGAATATAGAGCCGTTAAGGTTGGCGATAAAACTTACGTGCCTAATAAAAACTAAACAAATTAACATAAAAGGTCGCAATTCTAACGATTTGCGGCCTTTTTTTATGCAAACGGAATAAAATAATGCCAAAAACCCCTGTAAAAATTGCATTTTTCAGAAATTTATGTTATTATATAGACGTGGAACAACCAAATATTTTATAACTTATGGCAGGATACGCATACTATCGGTAGTTGTGTATTCGTTTTTCGTGTTACAAATATCTTGTCATAAGGTTATGTAAAGTTGTTCCACAAACAATGCGAGAATGATACATGCTATATGTGTCATCTTGCAAAAGGTGGCACATTTTATTTATAAAGGTGATTTATGATAATATCCTTTTGTGGTCATTCAACCTTTAGAGAACAACCCGAGATAAAAGAAGAACTTCTAAAACTATTAGAAGAAAAAATCAACAGTAAAGATGTCATATTCTATTTAGGTGGGTATGGCAGTTTTGATGCTTTTGCACGAAAATGCTGCGCAGAATATAAAGAAAAACATTCTAACACTAAATTGATTTTTATAACGCCATATCTAGGCAAATGGCTTGACGAAAGAAAAGAATATTTAGTAAAGACTTATGACGAAATTATCTATCCTGACATAGAAAATACGCCCCCTAAATTTGCAATATCAAAAAGAAATGAATGGATAATAAATAATTCTGACTTTGTTGTAGGATACGTTCAAACGCATTATGGTGGAGCTTATAACTCTCTACTTTATGCGCATAAACATAAGAAACCCTATGTAAATTTATATAAGGGGAATTACGAGTTGTACTAATAGGTGTATTTGTGAAGAAAAAATTATTAAAATCTCTTGAAACTGAAGTATATCTTTATGCTTTAACCCATAATTATAAGACAGCAAAGCAATTCATTAGTGGGGTTTTCTGCCATTTAAGAAATAACCTTAATTTAATAGAAAATGAAGATTACAAAAAACTTTATAATGAATGTTTAATACTATTAAAATGGCTTTACAATAAAGAATTAAAATGCAAAAATACCCCTGACGAAATACACGAAATAATAGCTGATATAATGTTAAAACACCACAATGTGCAGTTTAACAAAGAAACAGTTGAACTTTATCTTAAATTTAGAATTGACGCTTGGAATACAGGATATTATGATAATTTATTTATATAAAAATGAAAGGCCGTGATTGCTTATCAATCACGGCTTTTTAAATAGAAAAAGCAATCTGTTCAATGACGTCCTTAATGACGAAGTGTGAACAAATTGCTCTCACAAAATATTTGATTTATAGTGGCATTTGGATTTGCACCAACTTTTTTAGGTTATGAGCCTAACGCCCTAGGCACTATGGCTATAAAGTCAAATAAATTATGCTATTATAAGTTTTAATATGCTTTTATTCCGTTTTATAAAAATAAGTATAATAATAACTATACATTGTATCAGTTAAGAATACTGCAATTGTAGAAGAACCCGAAACATTTATTGTTTTTCCACCCGTTAACTCTTTCCATCCATCTAAATCTTCAGTATAATACCATGTGGAATTGTCTTCAAAATAAATATTTTTTACAGAAGAGCAATATGCAAAAGCATAATTACCAATATGAGTTACAAATTTAGATATCCTAATATATATTAAATTTTTACTTGAGTAGAAAGCATAACTATCTATACAAACAACAGAATTAGGAATTGTAAAATCAGTAT
>JAGASB010000163.1 GCA_017621955.1 Clostridia bacterium
CTATCAGATTTACTTGACGCTTTGGTTAGAATCAGTCCTGTTGAAATAATTTCTAATAATGAAGCGCAAGAAACGTTTAATAATTCACCGCTTGTTGTTCACGGTGTACTTCCACGCTTTCAAGCATTTACAGAAAGTGAGTTCAACTTAAACAATGCAATAAACACACTAAAATCACAGCTTAACGTTCTAACGCTTGACGCATTTGGCTTTTCGGACTGTGATGAGTGTGTATGCTCATCAGGTGCGCTTGTATCTTATCTGCACGAAACTCAAAAACACGCACTTATCAATATAAATAAAATTAAGCGTGAAAACACTGAAAAATTAATGATGCTTGATATTAACGCCATTCGCAATCTTGAACTTACAAAAACCTTGCGTGATGGAAAAAGATACGGTTCATTGTTGTGGTTACTTGACAAAACCAAAACGAGCATGGGGGCAAGAAAACTCCAAAATCTTATACTTTCCCCCTTAAATGATATTGATAAAATAAATTATCGTTTAGACGGCGTGGAAAGTCTTTACAAAAATACTCTTATACGACAAAGTTTACAAAATTCCTTGTCGGCAGTAAAAGATATAGGAAGAATAACGGGTAAGATTTCAAACGGAAATTTAACTGCAAAAGATTGTGTTTCTTTAAGAACTTCGCTTGAACTTTTACCCAATATTAAATTTCAACTTATAGGTATTGATGCGCAGTTTATTTGCGATATCGTCGATAATCTAAATGATTTTTCTAATACGGTAAATCTATTAAAAAATGCAATAGTTGACGAGCCGCCTAACAATATGAAAGACGGCGGATATATTAAAAACGGTTATAACACTGAACTTGACAATCTTCGTTCTATGGGCACAAACAGTAAGTCTATGATTGCCGAAATAGAAAATCGTGAGCGTGAAAATACAGGGATTAGAACTCTTAAAATAGGCTATAATAGAGTTTTTGGGTATTATATTGAAGTTACTAATTCATTTAAGGATAAGGTTCCTTATAATTACCTAAGACGTCAAACGTTAGCAAATGCTGAAAGATACGTTACAGAAGAACTTAAAGAACTTGAAGTGAAAATCTTGTCAAGTGATGAAAAGGCTTTACAGCTTGAAAACAAAATATTTACCACTATAAAAGAACATTTAATCAGCTTAATGAGCGAACTTCAAGCAACTGCCAATGCCATTGCCGACCTTGACGTGTTGTTGTCGCTTGCAAACGTTGCTAGGGAAAACAACTACGTTAGACCCGAAGTAATTGTGGAAAACGGTAAACTTGATATTGTTGACGGAAGACACCCGGTAGTTGAATCTATTTCAAAACAAAGATTTATTCCTAACGACTGTTTGCTTGACAACGACGAAAATCGAACTATGATTTTGACCGGGCCTAATATGGCTGGTAAAAGTACGTATATGCGTCAAGTTGCTCTTATCACACTAATGGCGCATATCGGTTGCTTTGTCCCCGCAAAAAGTGCTCAAATACCTTTAACTGATAAGATATTTACTAGAATAGGTGCAAGTGATAATCTTATTTCCGACCAAAGCACTTTTATGGTGGAGATGTCAGAAATGGCAACAATATTAAACAATGCAACGTCAAGTAGTTTGCTTATTTTAGATGAGATAGGTCGTGGCACAAGCACGTTTGACGGGCTCAGTATTGCTTGGGCTGTCGTTGAATATATAACCAACATGGTTAAGGCAAAAACAATGTTTGCAACACACTATCACGAGCTTACTGAACTTGAAGGACGTATTAACGGCATTAAGAACTATAAAGTTACGGTTAAAGAATTACAAGGTAGTATAGTTTTCTTGCGTAAAATTATGCGTGGTGGTGCAAATAAAAGCTTTGGTATCGAAGTTGCCGAACTTGCGGGCGTTGATAAACTTGTAACAGAGCGTGCAAAAAAGATACTTAAAACGCTTGAAAAATCCGACATAACAAAGAAAAAAGATGATGATGTGGTAACTGCTGATAATCCTACGCCATTATCCGAAGTGGAACGCATCCTTATTGATGTTGACGTTAATAATTTAACACCAATGCAAGCGTTTAATATTTTAATAGACCTTAACGAAAAAATCAAAGGTAAAAACTGATGAAAATTAATGTTTTAAGCAGTAAAATTTACAATAGAATAGCCGCAGGTGAAGTCGTAGAACGCCCGTTTTCGGTTGTAAAAGAGTTGGTTGAAAACTCTATCGATGCCGGTGCAACTAAAATTTCAATCGACATAGAAAACGGTGGTATATCTTCAATAGTTATAACTGACAACGGACACGGTATTGAGCGCTCTGAACTAAAAAAAGCCTTAATGCCACACGCAACAAGTAAGATTTCAACACTAAAAGACCTTGACAATATAGTTTCTTTGGGGTTTAGGGGTGAAGCACTTGCGAGTATTGCCTCCGTTTCAAAATTGACTATTTGCTCTAAACCAAAAAACCAAGAAATTGGCGCACAAATTTTTTCAGATGGTGGAGAATCGGGCGACGTTACAGATTGCGCTACACTTGACGGAACGGAAATTTCTGTAAAAAATTTATTTTTTAACACACCTGTAAGAGAAAAGTTTTTACACTCTGAGCGTTCGGAAGAAAGTGAAATTTCATCAACGGTCGCAAGGTTTATTCTTGGCAATCCTGATATTTCATTTAAATACACTGCCGATAATAAAGTTATATACAACTCTTACGGCGATGGATTTAAGTCTGCCATGGCTTGCGTGTATGGTATTGACGTAATTGATAATTGTTTTTACATTGACACCGAAAAAAATGGTATAAAAATCCAAGGTTACGTCGGTAAACACCATTTTACAAAGGGGAATAGAAGTTATCAAACCACGTTTATTAACGGCAGATACGTTGTTAATCAAACTGTTGCTTCTTCAATAAACAACGCATATTCATCATATTTAATGAAAAGACAATATCCGTTTTACGTTCTAAATTTAACTATGCCGACTGAAATAGTAGACGTAAACGTTCATCCAAATAAATTAGACGTAAGATTTATTAATAATCAAATTATTTACGGCTCACTATACTCCATAGTTTCAAAAGTGCTAGATGGCACAAGTGAGGCCGTTAATATAATTGTGCAAGAAAATACTGATAAAGCAATACAAGATTATACCACACACAAATCATTTGAAAGTGTAGAAGATTCACATAAAAAAAGTAAGTTTGAGCCACTAATTTTTAATGATAGTGCAGTAAAATCTAATTCAATAAAATTTGATGAAGAAAAAATATTAGAGTCAAAGTCAAACAAAAAGGTTGTTGATATATTTGCCGAAAACAAATTATACTTAGAAAGCTTGGCTAAAAAACAACAGCAAGAGGCTAGCGTTGTTTTGCAAGAACAAATTTCGGTTGTAAAAGAATTAAATTATATTGGACAAGCATTAAATACATATTTAATTTTCGATGACGGGGTTGATATATATATCGCCGACCAACACGCCGCACACGAGCGTATTCTATTTGACAAACTTAACAATTCTCTGAAAAACGCAGAGATTGCAAAGCAGCCTTTATTGTTACCTTTTGTGTTAAACGTAAATAACGAAGAATACGCATTTTTAACCGAAAAGACCAATTTGCTAAACGAAATGGGGATTGAAATTGCTGAATTTGGCAGAAATGCTTTTAAGGTATCAGCTGTTCCTGCTTTTTTAACAGAAATCAATCTACAAAAGTTCTTTAACGATGTTTTAAGCGACCTTAATACGTTAAAAAACCTATCCGTGAATGAGCTTCTAATGGAAAAACTTGCTCAAACAGCGTGTAAAGCGGCAATAAAGTCGGGCGATAGATTAACTGAGTTTGAAATAAAGACTCTTCGTGATAAACTTAAAGAAAATATTGGATTAAAATGTCCTCACGGCAGACCTGTTGCAATTAAAATAACTAGAACGGAAATTGATAAATGGTTCAAACGAATAGTATAGATAAAAAAATAATCATTATTTGTGGTCCTACGGCTTCTGGAAAAACCGCTCTTGCGGTAGAGTGTGCAAAACTTCTTAATAGTGAAGTAATTTCTGCCGATTCTATGTATATTTATAAAGGATTAAATATAGGGACGGCAAAGCCAACCGTAGAAGAAATGCAAGGCGTTAAACATCACGTTATAGACGTTGTTGAACCTAGTGAAACTTTTACCGTAAGCGACTATAAAAATATTGCAAAACCTATTATCGACAATTTAATAAGCCAAAATAAAATTCCGATAATTTGTGGCGGAACGGGTTTTTATATAAATTCTATTTTATATGACTTGTCGTACGGAAACGGGCAAGGCAATCCTGAAATTCGTGAAAAATACAAGACACTTGCCATAGAACACGGTAATCAGTTCGTTTATGACATACTTCAAAAATACGACCCAGAGTCTGCAAAAAAGCTTCACTTTAACGACCTAAAAAGAGTAATTAGAGCACTTGAAATTTACGAAAGTGGAATAAAAAAATCCGATATATGTGACGAGCTTAAACCAAACTATAATTATAGCGCTTACTCAGTTGATTACGATAGAGAAACTTTATATTATAGAATAAATAAAAGAGTTGATTTGATGGTCAATTTCGGGTTAATCGATGAAATTAAATCACTTTTAGATAGTGGGATTAATAAAGATAATCAATGTATGCAAGCGATAGGATACAAAGAAATCTTGGATTTTTTGGACGGGAATTGCAATCTTGCCCAAGCGATTGAAACTATTAAATTAAATACCCGACATTATGCAAAACGACAAATTACATTTTTTAAGAAATTGTCAGTTGAAAAACTTGCCGTTAAAAGCCCACAAGATATGGCAAAATATATCGTTCAAGGATTAAAATTATGATAGACGAACAACTTATTAAATCGTGCGAAAATAAACTTCAAGACAAGTTTGCTTTCTTTGAAGACGTTGCACTTTTCAACCAAGAAAAAGTACTAAATGCGTTTAAGGATAATAGATTGGCGTTAAGACACTTTGCTTCAACTACCGGCTACGGATATGGTGACGAAGGTAGGGAAGCATTAAACAAAGTCGTTGCACAAATTTTTAACGCCGACCAAGCAATTTGTTCACCAAACATCGTTTCAGGCACACACGCATTATCTCTATGTTTATTTGGCGTGTTGATGCCAGGCGATAGTGCGCTTTGCATTACAGGAACGCCGTACGATACCTTGCGTGACGTTATATACGGCGAAAATATTGGTTCGTTAAAAGATTATAATGTAAAATTTACTTGTATCGAACTTAAAGATGATAAAATTGATAAAGAAGTTATTTGTAAATACTTTAAAAATAACAAAATGCCCAAAATGGTATATTTGCAGCGTTCACGTGGTTATGAATGGCGAAATGCGCTTTCTATCAGCGAAATAGAAAATGCAGTATCGTTTATTAAATCGTTAGGATTTGACGGCTGTATTATGCTAGATAACTGCTATGGCGAATTTATGGAAAAGCGTGAAGCTATTGAAGTTGGCGTTAATCTTGCAGCAGGTTCACTAATCAAAAACTTAGGCGGTGGAATTGCTCCTACGGGCGGATATATCGTTGGTAGTGAAAAATACGTCAATATGGTTCAAAACAGGCTTACTGCGCCATCTATCGGTGGAGAAGTTGGCTCATACGTTGGCGGATACCAACTATTCTTTCAAGGCTTATTTACAGCACCACATACTGTATTGCAAGCAGTAAAAGGGTCATTGTTGTTTGGCGCAGTGTTAAATGAGTTAGGGTATGAGACTTCACCATCTATTGATAGTATTCCAAGCGACGTTATCCGTGCAATAAAATTTGGCAACGAAAAAGATTTAATATCGTTTATCCAAACCATACAAAAAAATTCGCCGATTGATAGCCACGTTGATGCACTTCCTTGGGCAATGCCAGGATATGAAAATGAAGTCATTATGGCTGCTGGGTGTTTTGTTCAAGGTGCTTCTATTGAACTTTCTGCCGATGCGCCAATAAAGCCACCGTATATAGCATATATGCAAGGCGGTTTGACTTACGAACATTGCAAAATAGCGCTAAAAAATCTTAAACTGTAAAATAAAAGACTTCCTTTGAAGTCTTTTATCAAAATTTTCTCATTAAACCCTTAACTACACCAAGAACGATTACATTGTCAAAAATCATATCTTTAAGAGTGTCGTTTTCGGGGTGAAGAATCACTTTGCCGTTTCGCTTAAACAAACGTTTAACGGTAGCACCATCTTCAACTAGGGCGACAACAATATCGCCATTATTTGCATTATTTTGCTGATTAACGATAATTATATCGTTTTCATATATGCCAGCGTTAATCATACTGTCGCCTTGAACTCTTAAAGCAAATTCCGTTCCACCCGTATTAAATTCATCGGGGAGAGGGTAATACCCTTCAAGGTTTTCAACGGCAAATATAGGTGCGCCCGCACGGACAGTACCGACTAATGGAATACTTTTATAATCGGATTTTCGGTTTGAAACCGTTATTGCACGTTTTTTAAGCGGTGATTTATCAAGTAATCCACGGGCTTTAAGTTTTTCTATATAAGAATAAGCCGTTGCCGTTGATTTTATGTTTAATTTGGAACAAATTTCCCTTACAGATGGCGGAAAACCGTTGTCCGAAATAAAATCTATGGTAAAATTATACACCTTATCAAGTTTTTCATCTATCTTTTTCATAGATATATAATAACATACAAAAAAACAAAAAGTCAAACAAACGTTTGTATTTTTTGTTTAATTTTAGGAAATTTTGTCGAAAAGGAGAATATTATGACGAAAAAATGCGAATTATACGATAGAGACTGCATCGATTGTGGGGAGTGTGACGTGTGCGACCTTGACCCAAATAAGACTTGCGATAGTTGCGGAAAGTGCATTGAAAGCAATCAAAATTATAAAATTATAAAAATCACTAAGATTATAACCGAAAACGATGGGGAATAAAACCCCACCGTTTTTATTTATCTTCATTTGTAAGCGTAAGTGAAACTGCTGCCTTTTTTCTTATATCTTCGGTAATTGCTGCGTAGTGCTTTTTGGTAGTATTTACATCCTTATGCCCAAGGCAATCGGCAACGACGTAAATATCGCCCGTTTGCTTATATAGATTAGTACCGAAAGTACTTCTAAGCTTATGTGGTGTAATTTTTTTAAGCGGAGAAATTATTTTCGCATACTTTTTTACTAAATCTTGAACCGTCCTTGTGCTAATACGTTTATTTTGAAGCGATAAAAATAGGGCAGAATCCTTATCATTCTCTCTAGATTCAATATATATGTTTAATGCGCTTGCAACTTGGTCGTTAAAATATAATACTGCACGA
>JAGASB010000164.1 GCA_017621955.1 Clostridia bacterium
CGATGAAATCAACCTTGAAAATTTTATTGTTAAAGTAGACGGTGCAACCGTTTTGCTTAAAGTTAAATACGATGAAACTACTGAGGAGTTTTCTGGCGAAAACTTAACGTTTACCGCTAAGGTCGCTGGCGAACATACTCTTACTTATATTTTGACCAAAGGTGAAGATGAAGCAAGTAATCAAATGAAGTTTACTGTTGCTGAAAAAGATCCTGACAATCCCGATAATCCAGATACTCCGGTTAACCCTGATAATCCCGATAATCCGGACAACCCTGACAACCCAGTTGAACCGGGAAAACCTGTTGAACCCGAATTACCTGCATCTAACGTTCAGCTTATTGCTAACGGACAAAGTCAGTTCAAAATTGTAGTTCCTGCAAGTCCTGAAAAGTATGATGAATTTGCAAGTACCGAACTTCAAGAATTGTTTGAAATGGCAACGGGTTATGAATTACCTATTATATCGGATAGCGAAGTAGAAGAAGGCGGTTACTATTTCTCAATAGGTGATACAACCTTGAAAGAAAGTGCAAACGTAAGCGTTTCTACAAAAAAGGATTCTGGTTACCTTATTAAGATGACTGATAAGGTTATTTACTTAGTTGGTAATGAAACTAAAAAATCTATCGGTACCTTATTTGCAGTTTATAAATTCTTAAATACTGAATTTAACTACGTATACTATGCAGAAAACGTTGTTGGCATCAACACAAACGTTACTGACAAAAAAGCGTATGACGTATATGATAACTTTGAATATTCACCCTCGCTTCCTGGTCTTGCTGGTCGTGGAGCTTTCGGTGATGAGCAAAGCAATTTAAGATATTTAGTTGCACAAGAATTTACCACAGATGGAAACCCAACAAGACCTGCTTTGTGGCCACACTGTCACTTATCAGTTCTTGAAGTAGGTAAATATTGGACTGACCACCCAGACTGGTTTGCTGACCACAAACTTGCATTGTGTTTAACTAACCAAGAAATGATGGTTGAATACGCAGCTCAAATGGTTAGGTATTTAGATGAACACCCCGACGTTGAAATGTTCACGATGGGTGCTATGGACTGGATGGACAAGTGTACTTGTGAAGATTGTAATGCGTCTGACGCTCAATATACTTCTACTGGTACGGACTTAATATTTGTCAATACCGTTATTGAACATATGGAAAGAATGTATATGGAACGTGACGGCAAGGTTAGAGACTTTAAGGTTATGACCTTGAACTATTATCATACCGAACGTCCCCCTGTAAAATGGGATAAGGATAAGAAAGAATACGTTGCGCTTGTAAAAGCAGATGAAAGAGTATATCCACACGTATGTTTCTACAATGCAGACTGTTCTTCTAACGTTGAATCTAGCACCAACATAACAGATAATGAAAGTTTTGAAGGTTGGAAGGTTGTTTCAGACAACTTTACAAGCTGGTTATATCAAGGTTATTTTGATAAGTATAGACTTATGTTCGTTGATGAATTGCCTTATCTTAAAAACTGGGCATCTAAACTTGTTGAAATGAATTCAACCTTTGATTTAGTTGAACTTCCAAACTTAGGTTTGTTCAAAGAACTTAACAACTTTGTTACCACACAAATTTTCTACGATATCGACCAAGACGTAGACCAATTAATCGCTGACTTTATGTATAATTATTATGGCATTGTTGGCGAAGATATGCTTGACATTTATAATTCTTTAGTAAATCAAATTCACACATACGAAAAGAAACACGGTAACATCAAAATTGACTCTTGGGGTAACAGCACTGCGCTTTATTCGAGTGCATTGTGGACAGAAGAGTTCATAAACAATTTGCAAACTAAATTTGAAGATATATATCAAAAACTTCTTGATAGTGATTTACCAAGAAGTGAAAGAAAAGAATACGAAAAGAGAGTTAGCGCTATTGAATTGTTCCAAAGATATTGGAAATTAAAACTCTACGGCGAAAAAATGGATTATCAACTTTTCGTTCAACAAGCTGAACAAGTTGTTAAAGATGCAGAAGCTATCGGATACGATACCCAATACGTTAAGTTTACTAACTTGGAAAAAGAAATTTATACTGCTGAAGAATTATTTGACGCATTCAAAATTGGTTACGGCACGTTTAAGCTTATGAACGATATTGACTGTACTGAATATATGGCTGCAAATCCGTGGGCTGGCGAATGGTATATTAAATCATTCTCAGGCAAATTAGAAGGTAACAACCATAAGATTACCGGTATTTCTGGTAAAGACGACGGTCAAGTTGCTGTGTACGGGTTCTTCGCTGAATTCGTTGGCTCTTTCGAAAACGTTTATGTAGAAATGGATGTTGAAATGCCTGCTTGGAATGGTAATGGTAATCCTTTCTATGGCGGAAGTCATACTTTCGGTATTTTTGCAGACTATTTCCGTGGCAAACTTAACAACTGCGTGTTCAATGTTAAACTTAACGTAAGACAAGGCGATGAAAGCAATCCTATTTATTTAACTAATGCTGGTTTTGTTACTTACACTTGCCGTGGCTGTGAATTTAACAACGTATTAATTATTGACAACAGCACTTGCGAATATGCTAATTTCAGCACATTGCTTTCTGGTAGAGCAGATATCGCTAACTACGATATTATTACTAAGGGTTTAGTTTACGTTAGAAACGCTGGTACGTTTGGTAAAACTAACGAATTGTTTGACGACGGATTCAGATGCTTGTTGCCAGATGGTTGTGTATGTCCTCAAATATCAGATTTGTATATTGCAAATTCATTAGAAGATGCTAACACCGTTGGTGGTGGTTATACATTGAGCGATTCTTACTTTGCAGAAGGCAATAAAGTTGCTAATGGTAAAGAGTTGTGGGTTGCACCCGAAGGCAAGGCTATGGATGCGTTAAAAGGCATCACTTATGAAAATGGTTCTGTATTACTCAACGGCAACGTTGTTTATACAGAAAACTAATTAAAAATATACACACAAGCAGTCCGTGTTTGGTGCGGACTGCTTGGAGTATATTATAAATTATAGGGGAAAAATGAAGAAATTATTAGGCGTAATTTTGTCGCTTTTAATGATTTGCAGTTTTTCATTGGCAATTGGTTGTTCTAATCCTACACCTGCACCTGAAAAACTTGAAGCAAACTTTAAAACTGACGTAGCCATGACGGGCTATAAGGTTGGCGATAAAATCAACCTTGAAAATTTTATAGTTAAAGTAGACGGCGCAACCGTTTTACTGAAAGTTAAATATGATGAAACCACTGAGGAGTTTTCTGGCGAAAACTTAACGTTTACCGCTAAGGTTGTCGGCGAACACACTCTTACTTATACTTTAACAAAAGGCGAAGAAGAAGCAAGTAACCAAATAAAGTTTACTGTTTCTAAAATCGAACCCGCAATTTTAGTTGCTAACGGACAAAGTCAGTTCAAAATCGTAATTCCTGCAAGTCCTGAAAAATACGACGAATTTGCAAGTACTGAACTTCAAGATTTGTTTGAAATGGCAACGGGTTATAAATTACCTATCATTTCAGATAGTGAACTAGAAGAAGGCGGATATTATTTCTCAATAGGTGATACCACCTTAAAAGAAAGCGCAGGTATAAGCGTTTCTACAAAAAAAGATTCTGGTTATCTTATTAAGATGACTGACAAAGTAATCTATTTTGTAGGCAATGAAACTGAAAATTCAGTTGGAACGTTATTTGCTGTTTATAAATTCTTAAATATTGAATTTAACTATGCTTATTATGCTGAAAACGTCGTTGGTATTAACAAAGGCGTAACGGATAAAAAAGCGTATGACGTATATGATAATTTTGAATATTCACCCTCACTTCCAGGTCTTGCTGGGAAGAAGACTTTGGGTGATGAAAAAGGCAATTTAAGATATTTAGTTGCACAAGGGTTTGACGTGGAAGGTAACCCCGTTAGACCTGCTTTGTGGCCACACAATCACTTATCAGTTCTACCTGTTGGTACTTACGGTGTTGAACATCCCGATTGGTACGACGAAAACCAACTTTCTTTATGTTTAACCAACCAAGAAATGATGGTTGAATATGCTAACCAAATGGTTAAGTACTTAGACGACCACCCAAGCGTTGAAATATTCTGTATGGGTGCGATGGATAGGCTTGACAAATGTTACTGTGAAGATTGTGTTGAATCTGATGAAAAGTATACTACCACAGGTACTGACTTAATATTCGTCAACACCGTAATTGAACATATGGAAAACACGTTTATGAAACGTGACGGTAAGATAAGAGATTTTAAGGTTATGACCTTAAACTATTACCACACAGAAGAGCCCCCTGTAAAGTGGGACGCGAAAAAGGGTGAATACGTTGCGTTAGTAAAAGCAGACGAAAGAGTTTATCCGCACGTATGCTTCTATAAAGCGGATTGCTCTTCTAACGTTGAGTCTAATCTTAATGGTTCCGCTGCCGCTACTTTTGAAGGTTGGAAAGTCGTTTCAGATAACTTTACAAGTTGGTTGTATCAAGGTTATTTTGATAAATATAGACTTATGTTTGTTGATGACTTGCCTTATCTTAAAAATTGGGCGTCTAAACTTGTTGAAATGAATTCAACGTTTGATATAATTCAGCAGTCCTACGTTGGTATTTTTAAAGAACTTAACAATTTTGTTACTACACAAGTATTCTACGATATCAATGTGGACGTTGATGAGTTAACTGCCGACTTTATGCACAATTACTACGGCATTGTTGGCGAAGATATGCTTGAAGTTTATAATTTGCTTATAAAGCAAATTGCCGATTACGAAAAGAAAAACGGCAATATATATATTGATTCTTGGGGAAATAGTGCGGCACTTTATTCAAAAACTTTATGGACGGAAGAATTTTTGAACGACTTACAAACTAGGTTTGAAGTTATGTATCAAAAACTTCTTGACAGTGATTTGACACAAGCTCAAAGAAAAGAATACGAAAAGAGAGTTGGTGCGATTGAATTGTTCCAAAGATATTGGAAGTTAAAATTCTACGGCGAAAAAATGGATAAAGAGTTGTTCGCCCAACAGGCAGAAAAAGTTATTCAAGATGCTGAAAAAATTTACGGCTACGACACTCAATACGTCAAATTTGATAACTTGATTAAAGAAATTTATACTGCTGAGGATTTCTTCGATGCGATGAGCGTTGGGTTCGGGACGTTCAAACTTATGAACGACATTGACTGCACAGAATATATGACTGAACACCCGTGGGAGGGTACGCACTATATTAACTCATTTTCAGGCGTATTAGAAGGAAATAACCACAAGATTACCGGTATTAAAGGTAGAGATGACGGACAGGTCGCAGTTTACGGATTTATCAGTGAGTTTATAGGTACGTTCAATAACGTTTATATGGAACTGAAAGTAGAAATGCCTTCTTGGAATGGTTCAAACTCATTCTATGGCGGAAGTCATTCTTTCGGGTTGTTGGCCAACTACTTTGCGGGCAAACTCAACAATTGTGTGTTTAATATTGAACTTAATATTAGAGCAGATGGTGGTGGCTATACAAGACCCGTAAATAATGCCGGCTTAGTTGCTTATGCTTGCCGTGGCTCTGAAATCAACAACGTATTGATTATTGATAGCAGCACTTGTAGCTACGCAAAATATAGAACGTTAATATCTTCTAGGGCGGACATTTCGGAGTATAATATTACTACTAACGGGGTGGTTTACGTTAGAACGTCAAGACCGTTTGGCATTGCTGAATCAGTTTATGATGATGGTTTTGCTTGCTTGTTGCCAGATGCTTGCGTATGCCCTACAATTAAAGATTTCTATATTGCAAACTCATTAGAAGATGCTAATACCGATGGTTGCGGATATACGCTGAGGGATTTTTATTATGAAGCAAGCAATAAGATTTCTAACGGTAGAGAGTTATGGGTTGCCCCTGACGGCAAGGCTATGGATGCGTTAGTTGGCATTACTTATGAAAATGGTTCTGTACTACTCAATGGCAATGTTGTTTATACTAAGAACAAGTAATAAAATACAACTACATAGTTAAGATAGTTTTAGATTATTTGGGATGAAATATCAATGTAATTAATAAACAAAGATTCTCAAATTTTAGATGTTGAAATATATTAAAAGGAGATTTAAAATGGACAAATTTTTTGAAAAGTATCAAATAGGATGTTGGTATTATAGGGTTACGACAGCAAATTTGCCGTACGATTTACCAACTACAATGCGCGATTTAGGGTTTACTTTTGTAACGCTACCTGAACACCATTTTGAAGAAGGTTTGGTTAATCTAGATAAATATATTGATAGGTGTGAAGAAGAAGGAATGCCAGCATTACTTTGCGATAAATATATTTGGGCTAAAAAACTAGATATGTACGGCGAAAAAATAATGCGTAAACGTATTCAGTTTTATAGAGAAAGATACAAAGATAAAAAGTGCATTAAGTTAATACACGTTTGCGATGAACCAAATTGGCGTGGTGGACAAACGCACGAAAGCGATAACTGCGGAATAGTGGTTGACGCATTAAAAGAGTTAGCACCCGATTGGATACCGTTAATAGCAACTTTGGGTATAGAATATTCAAAGATTACTAGCTACGATATGGTGGCCGATTTTGTTAAAAGAGCAAAACCCGCATTCTTATTGCCAAACGTATACAGTCCGTTTGTTGATGATGAAAAAGACAAATATCAATGCTTTAATCAACTATTTCAATGCTTAAACGTTTATCATAAAATATCAAAAGACTTTAATTTACCGTTATGGTGGTCGCCGATGGCAAGCAACTGTTGGTATTTTAGAGAGCCAATGCAAGTGGATTATCGTTGGCAGTTAAATATTCTTGCCGCACATGGTGTTACCGGGTTCGTATGGTATCAAATTCACTCTGGGCCACATGCAAAAATGAGAAATCCGATAGATTCATTTGGGCAAAGGTCGCCAAAATTCTATATGTTATCTTATGAAATAAGGGCATTTAAGGAAAAGATAGCCAAAAAGTTAGAAGGATATGAACTTGAAAAAGTATATCATTTTGCAAGGCAGTATGGCGAGTATCCTGCTATGGAAGAAGGCGTTGACGGCGTGATAAAGAACGTTTCAAGTTTTTACTTTAAGGCTATGGTAATAAGTAAATTTAAGGCAAAAGACGGAAGCGGAAAATATCGTATAATGATAACGAATAATGAAATTGGTACACATAACCACTTTAATATCCAGTTTAATGAGCCATATACAAAGTATAATAAGAGTGCGTATTTAGAAGACGGAACAGCAGAAATAATAGACTTATTTGACCCGGAAATAGATGAAGAGTCTATGTTAACCGATTGGATTGATACGCTAGACTTGGAAGAAGAAATTGATAGATCGAAAAATGCGCTATCTTCGGAAGAGTGGGCGAAAAGTTTAAATGAAGCGACAGAAAATGGTGAATTAATAAAATAATTTAATGACTAACTTTGATGAGACATAAAAAACATAGTAGCAAATTAAAAAATCACTTATACAAATAATAAATTTTAAAAAGGAGGGATAAATTTATGAAAACGTATAAGGAATTAAGCGTCTCTATCGTTTATTTTAACGATGTAGATGTCTTAGAAACAAGTGGCGATGGCTTTATCATAGCTTATCCAGATTTGGAGGGTTGGTATGAAAAGCTGTAAGAAAAAACTTTTAATATGTAGCTTGGCGTTTGTTTTACTAGTTAGTTTTTCAATGTTTTTTGTTGGGAGCGGGCTGTTTGCAAGGGCAAATACTGCTAATCCCGACTTAAAGGTTATAGGGGCTTCTGTAAGAATAGTTGACTCTGACGGAGACGCAAAAACTGTTGACGGATTAAAATTTCACGTTCAAGTAAAAACTAGCGTCTTAAACACCGTTAGAGAACAGAGCAACGCAAAAATCGTGGCATTACTTTGCCCTATGCACGTTTTGAAAGACAATGCGCTAGTTAGTGGTGCAAATAGTTCGGTAGTAGAAGTTGTTTTATATGAAAAACAGAACAACGAAGTTGTTAAGAACGGGTTTGTTGCAAATAACATCGTTGGTGATTACACTGAAACAACGTGCGGAATAAGCACTTTCCCATCTAACGATTTTTCGAGAGAGTTAGATATAACTTGCCGTGCGTATTATCAAATTGGTAATAATGCAAAAGTTTATTCTGAAAACTGCACTCGTTCGTTAGAACAAGTTGCAGCAACTGCTTATAACGATGAAATATTTGACCCTGTTGAAGAGGTAGAAGAAATCGAGGCGCTAAAAGCTTACTTGGTAAACTACTATCAAATTAACTTTGATACAAACGGTGGCGAAGCATTATCAAGCAAAGTTGCTTTAAGCGGTGAACAAACTATTGATTTCTTAAAGACTGTACCTACAAGGGAAGGTTATGACTTTATTAGATGGGAAAAGCAATCAATAATTAATTTAGATGCGCCTACTGCGGAATATCCTATTAGAAACGTATTAAATTTAAAGGCTATATGGAGACAATCTTCGATAGCAGATTCTACATACGATTTAATATCTAACGGTGCAAGCGCTTATAGCATTTATACTGCATCTAATGACGACAAAGTAATATTCGCTGCAAACGAAATGCAAAGCATAATAAAGAAAGCAACGGGCGTTACGCTTCCTATCACAGAAACTGCAACTGCACCTTATATTTCACTTGGCGTTGACAAGACAAAAGTTAGCGTAACGGGTGATAACGGTTATGATATTTCATTAGACGCAAGCGGAAACGTTATCATTAGCGGTGCTGATGAAGTTGGCGCAGTATTTGGTGCTTACAAATTCTTGAACTTGCAATTTAATTACGTTTACTACGCAAAAGACACTGTTGGTGTTGATACGGGCGTTGCAAACGAAAAATTGTTGGCGTTTAGCGACTACGAATATTCACCTGCACTTCCCAACGTATACGGCTTGGGCGTTGCAGAAGGTGAAGATAGTTTAAGATTTTTAAATAGCAATTCATCAGCGGTTAAGCCTTTATATTACGGTCACAGCCATTTGTATTGGTTGCCTAAATCAGAGTATGAAGCAGCTCATCCCGATTGGTATACAACTTCTGACGACGGAAAAGAAGTTGCAATTTGTTTAACTAATGAAGCATTAATTGCGGAAATGGCTAACGTAATAGGTGTAAAACTTTCTGAGACCGAAGAAACCATTAACGTAATGTTAAGCGCGTTCGACCATATGACTATTTGTGAATGTGAAAATTGCAAAAAATCAGACGCGGAATATACACACGCAGGTACTGACATACTTTTTGCAAACGCAGTTGCCGAAGCACTTGAAGGTTTAGGATACGATAATTTTAGATTAGTAACTTTGGCTTATTATGGAACGGCAAATCCGCCGATTGATAAGTATACGGGCAAAGCTTTGGTAAAAGCGCACGAAAAAGTTGTACCGTATTTGTGTTTTGTATACTCAGATGCTTCTGGCAATATTGAAGAAGTAACGGAATACGGTACAGGTTTCGGCGAAGACCCAATGGCACTTATTGATGGTTGGTCAAAAGTATCTGATAATCTAAACTGCTGGATTTATCAAGGATATTTAGATAAGCTTAAATTGATGTTCGTTGATGAACTTCCATACTTACAAAACTGGCTATTGGCAATTGAACGTGCTGGTGTAAAAAATAGCGTTGATTTTGTAGAAATAGAAAATGCTAGCGTAAGCATATTTAAGGAATTAAATATTTTCTGTCAAACTCAACTTGCATACGACACAACGGCAGATACTAATGCGCTCATAGCAAGCTTTATGGCTAACTATTATGGCGTTGCGGGCGACAAAATGCTTGAAGTATATAATTCTTTGATTACAAGAATTAACGACTATGAAACATCTACCGGCAAAAATACTGTTAACGTATCTTGGGGCGGAAATCAACAAGGTCAAAAATACGAAAAAGCTTTGTGGACCGAAGCTTATTTGAATGAATTCCTTAGCTTGTGTGGTCAAGCTTACACGGCTATAAATAACAGCAATTTAAGCCAAGCAGAAAAAACCGCATTAATTAATAAAGTTGCCGAAGTGGAAATGTTTGGTAGATATTGGAAGTTAAAATACTACGATACTACTAACTACACAGCACAAGCACACTTTATGATTGACGCAACTAACTGTGGTTACGATACTGAAAACTACGTAATGTTTGACAATATGGACGCAGTGAATGCTGTTGCTATTGAAATTTCAACAGCCGAACAATTTGTTAGGGCAATGAAATACGGTAAAGGAACTTACGTTCTAACTGCAGATATAGACTTATCTAACGTTATTTGGCATACAACTTATGTGTTTAACGTAGATTTCTCTGGTACGCTTGACGGTCAAGGTCATAAGATATACGGCTTAACTAAACAGTATCAAGACGTACACGAGGTATATGGTATATTTAATACTATAAGCGGTACAATCAAAAATGCGTATATCAGGATTGAAGATTGTGCTGTTATAGGTACTGCTGAGCCAGATAAAGTCAAAGGCTTCTTAGCGGCTACGTTTACTGGAACAATGCAAGATTGTATTGTTGATTATAAGTTTACAATTGGTAGTGGTAGTAGTTATATTACTACAACAGGTATGTTCTATACCGTTGAAAACGGAACGTTAAAGAATATAGTTTTAATCAATAGAAGTAG
>JAGASB010000165.1 GCA_017621955.1 Clostridia bacterium
CAACCCTTTCCCAACGGTTATCTCTATCCATAACGTAATATCTACCGCCAACGGATGCAATCGTACCGAAAGAAAGTTTTTCAGTTTCTTCTTTTAGCGCCTTAATAAAGTCCGCGCCGCTTGTAGGCGAAACGTCTCTACCGTCTAAAAAGCAATGTACGAACACGTCGTTAAGCCCTGCTTGTTTAGCAAGTTTGATAAGCGCGTAAAGATGGGTTATATGGCTGTGAACGCCACCGTCCGATAAAAGCCCGTAAAGGTGGAGTTTTTTACCGTTCTTTTTTGCGTTTTCAATAGCGTATAAAAATTCTTCGTTATTGAAAAAATCGCCGTCGTTTATAGATTTGGTTATACGGGTAAGTTCTTGGTAAACTATTCTACCCGCGCCCATATTGAGATGCCCTACTTCACTATTACCCATCTGCCCTTCAGGTAGCCCTACGTCCATTCCGCTTGCGCCGATTAAGGTTGAAGGATATTCGTTCATTAAACGGTTTACGTTATCACTCATTGCGCATTTAATTGCGTTGCCTTTTGATTCGCAGTTAGAGCCGTAACCGTCCATTATAATAATACAATTAGGTCTTGTTTTCATAATATATTTCCCTTATAAAAAGGCACAAATTTGAGTTTGTGCCTTTGTTTTAATTTAGCCTTTATAATTTACTATTGCAGCAAAATCAGTTGCTTTTAAAGCAGCGCCACCGATAAGACCACCGTCAATATTTCTCATAGCCATAAGTTCTTTAGCGTTTGAAGGTTTCATACTACCGCCGTATTGAATACGGAGTGATTTAGCAACTTCTGCGCCCCAAGTCTTTTTAACAAGACTTCTAATATAGCCGATAGTTTTGTTAGCGTCTTCTGCGGTTGCGGTTTTACCCGTGCCGATAGCCCATACGGGTTCGTACGCGATAACGATATTTGAAAAATCAGTAACGTCCTTAAATCCTTCAAGAACTTGTTTCTTCAATACCTTTTTGGTCTTGTTCTTTTCCCTTTCGGTAAGCGTTTCGCCAACGCAAACGATAGGTTTAAGGTCTTTTGCAAGCGCTTGTTTAAGTCTTGCGTTTACGCTTTCGTCAGTTTCGCCAAAGTATTGACGACGTTCACTGTGTCCGATAATAACGTATTCAACGCCGATTTCTTTAAGCATATCTGCTGAAATTTCACCGGTAAATGCACCGCTGTCTGCCCAAGCAACGTTTTCAGCGCCAAGTTTAATCTTGCTTCCCTTAACTGCTTCTGCTACTGCCCACAAATCAGTGTATGGTACGCATACAACAACTTCGGGTTTTGATTTAGCAACCAAAGGTTTAAGTTCGTTTATTAGTTCAACCGCTTCTTTTACGGTCTTGTTCATTTTCCAGTTTCCTGCAATAATAGGTCTTCTCATATTAGTTCTTCCTTTTTAGTTTTAATTATTTATTGTTAAGACATTCAATACCAGGGAGTTTCTTACCTTCAAAGAGTTCAAGTGAAGCACCGCCACCGGTTGAAATATGACTCATTTTGTCAGCATAGCCAAGTTGTGTTACTGCCGCAGCAGAGTCACCACCACCGATAATTGTGGTTGCTTCTGTTTCAGCAAGTGATTTTGCTACTGCGATTGTTCCTTTTGCGAAAATCGGGTTTTCAAACACGCCCATAGGTCCGTTCCAAATAACCGTCTTCGCACTCTTAACTTCGTTAGCGTAAAGTTCAGCAGTCTTAGGACCAATATCAAGACCCATTTGGTCAGCAGGAATTGCATCTACACTATATGCTTTGCAATCAACTGCTGCGTCGATAGGATTGGGGAATTCTTTGGTAATCATTGCATCGATAGGAAGAAGAAGCTTCTTACCAAGCGATTGTGCCTTTGCCATCATTTCATTGCAGTAGCCGATTTGTTCATCGTCAACAAGTGACGTCCCAACTTCGTAGCCTTTTGCCTTCAAGAAGGTGTAAGCCATGCCACCGCCGATGATAAGAGTGTCGCACTTTTCAAGAAGGTTTGAAATAACTTTTAATTTGTCCGCAACCTTTGCACCGCCTAAGATAGCAACGAAAGGACGAACGGGGTTTTCAAGTGCGTCTGCCATAACTGAAAGTTCCTTTTCAATAAGGAAACCACAAACAGCCGTGTCAACAAAACCATATTCAGCAATTGCTGCGGTGGTTGCGTGTGAACGGTGTGCAGTACCAAACGCATCGTTTACATATATATCGCAATAGGTTGAAAGTTTTTTGCAAAGAGCTTCGTCTCTTTTTTCTTCGCCCGCCATAAAGCGAGTATTTTCTAAAAGAACAACTTCGCCGTCTTTAATATTTGCAACTGCCTTGTCAGCACTTTCACCAACTACGTCTTCTGCAAACACTACGGGTTGACCGAGTTTTTCAGCAAGTTTTTCTGCAACAGGGCGAAGAGTGAATTTTTCTTTGTCCTTAACTGCTTTTTTAAGATATTCAGCTTTTGCTGCCGCCTGTTCGTTTTCAGGAAGCGCTTCAACTGCTTTCTTTTCCTTTTTAGTCAAAGAAAAACCTTCGGTTAAAATGTTGTGGGGCTTGCCCATGTGTGAACACAAAATTACCTTTGCGCCGTTATCAACCAAATATTTGATTGTGGGAAGCGCACCGTTAATACGAGTTTCATCGGTAATTTTACAGTCTTTCATTGGAACGTTGAAGTCCACCCTTACAAGACATCTTTTGCCTTTTACTTGTACGTCTTTAATAGATTTCTTATTCATACCTATTCTCCTAGATAGTTTTTATACGTTATTTTGCTATATTGCCCTATTATAATGGTCTTAAACATTATATAAAATAAATCCGCCGTTTGTCAAACGTTTAACGGCGGATATTTCTTTATTAAATTAACTTTTAAGCGGTCTTAACGTATCTATACTGCTTAATACTGAACGCAACGTTAGTTATGTGGTCGCTTACCCTTTCAAGATTAGAAACTGTTTGAAGGAAGATTGAGCCTGTTTGAGCAGTGCAAGCACCCTTTTTAACCCTTTCAATGTGACGGTTTTCAAGTTCGTGACTATATTCGTCAACACTTTCTTCTACTTCTTCAACCTTTGTGAGTAGCGTTAAGTTACGGTCGTCAAACGCCGTTATTGCATAGTCGTAAAGCGTATTGAACTTGTCGGTAAGTTGTTTTAATTCTTCCTTTGCTTCGTCTGACATTGCAAGTTCTTCTTCTCTTAAACGCATTGCGTATTCCATAATATTTTCAGCATAGTCACCTATTCTTTCAATATCGGATACAACGTGATAGTATGAACCTATCTTCTTATCGTCTTCGTCGGATAAGTCTTTACCCATAAGTTTTGTTAAATATGCCGTGATATTTTTGTTTAAGTGATTAATTATATCTTCTTTTTCACGAATAACCGAAGTATTATCAATCTTTTCATCAAGTAGCATTTCAATGGCGTTGTTGATGTTTGATTTTGCAAACTCACCCATTCTTACTATTTCTTTCTTCATATTACCCGCTGCAATTGCAGGCGTAGTTAAAAGACGGTTATCAATGTATTGAAAGTTATACTTTTCACTTTCTTCATCGACGTTTACGTCTTTGACTATTAAACACGCTAATTTAACGACTTGCTTTGAAAACGGAAGCAAAACTGCGGTTGTAATCACGTTAAACAAAGTATGGAATATTGCTATTTGCTGACCAACGTCATTAGATATTGATGCAAAAATATCCGTTATTTGTGATTTTAATATCCAAAGCGGTACTATAAAAATCAGGCACCCAAAGGTATTGAATAGCAAATGCACCACAGCCGTACGCTTTGCATTGACGTGCGTACCCGCCGATGACATTATCGACGTTATACAAGTACCTATATTTGAACCAAGCGCTAAGAAAAGCGCATTTTCAAACGTTAGAACACCTATGCTTGCAAGTATAACCATCAAACTTGTTATAGTTGACGAACTGTGAACAAGCGCCGTTAAAACTATGCCGATTAAGACAAGTAATAACGGGAAATGGTCGGCTTGGAATATCGCTTGAACCCAATCATACGGCGTTTTACTGTCAATAAACATTATCGCCTTAGCGTATGTGGATATAAATTCAAGACCAACGAAAATTAAGCCTAAACCGCCAAGGATATTGCCGATATTTACTACCTTTTCATTTTTTAGAAGCATTGCCATAAGTACGCCTACACAGCCTATCATTGCGGCAATTGCACCGATATCAATATTGCCTACACCCGAAAGTGATACTATGTGTGCAGTAACGGTTGTACCGATATTTGCACCCATAATTACGTTTGTTGCTTGCACCAAAGTCAATAATCCGATATTAACAAACCCGACAAGCATAACCGACGTTGCCGTCGAACTTTGGATTATGCTTGTAACGGCTATTCCAACACCTACCCCTGCAAAGCGGTTGCCTGTAATTCTGCCAAGCATCTTTTTCATACCGCCACCGGCAACGTGTTCTAATGCTGCACCCATAATCTTCATTCCAAGCATCATAGCCGCAACACCGCCAAACATAAAGAATATGTTCCAAACCATATTTAATTCACCTGTTTCCTTTTGTGATTATTTCCTACGTTTAAAATTTTACTAAAAACAAACTGAATATGTCAAATATTTTACAGCCGTAAAATCAAATTTTATTTTGAATAACTATTTTTTAGGTATTTCGCCTTGGGTGGAAAGATTTGGATAATCGAGTTGTCTTAACGCTTCATAAACCCCTACACACACTGAATTAGATAGGTTGAGCGAACGTGTTTCATTCATCATCGGTAAGCGTACACATTCGTCATAATGCGCTTTTAACAAGTCTTCGGGAAGCCCCTTTGTTTCTTTACCAAACACCAAAAAATCACCGTCTTTATACTTAACGTCAGAGTGAACGTGCTTAGATTTGGTAGAAAAAAACCAAAAGTTATTGCCGTTATAGAACTTGTCCATAACTTCTTCAATGCTGTCGTAGTAATAAATTTCTACAAGGTGCCAATAGTCAAGCCCTGCACGTTTTAAGTATTTATCACTAACTTCAAAGCCAAGCGGACGCACAAGATGAAGCTTACTGCCCGTAACAGCACAAGTTCGTGCAATATTTCCTGCGTTTTGTGGGATTTCTGGTTCTACAAGCACTACGTTTAAAGCCATATATGTATCTCTCCTTTAATATCCAGAATTAAAATCACGATAAAGCCCACGTCTGCGTGAACTTATAAGGTGATAATCCTTTTCTATTTTAATCTTTGTATTTATTATGTCGCTGTTTGATGAAAAGGCAATTTTTCCACGAATATCGGAAACGCATGCGTAATTTTTTGCACATAACGCCATCGCTATACCGTTTGCAAACGCACCTGCACGAAGCATTAGTTGCGCAACGTACCCTTCTACCTTTTTAAATATACAGATTATTATATCCGCATCACAAAGAGTCAGCACCCTTGCCGTTTCGGGAAAAAACAAGTCTTCTTGAACGATAATGCCTATTTTACCTGCACCCGTGTCGTAAACACGCAAATTCCCACCAGAAACAAACTCTCCGTCGTCAATCGAATGAGCCATATCGGTTACGCCAAGTATCTTGCCCCTATCAGCGATTGCAACAGAGTGACGAAACACGCCGTAAGTATCGGTATCGCAACCGCAAATTACCACGGACGACAGTTGCTTTGAAAGACGTGCTAGGTCCTGAAAGTACTCGGTTTCTCCTGCAAGTTCTTTTTTATAACTTACAAGCCCTAAACCGTTCCCAAACACAAGTATATCGTGCCGACCTAACATTTCAAGTTTACGCTCAAAAACTTCGTTAAGAGTGCTTGATGTTACAAAGCATACGTCCATATTGTTCCCCCTTTATACCGTACTATATATAGTATTTAAAAGGGGCTTTATTTGTTAAAGATTTTGTGTTATTAAATTTATTATTTCATCC
>JAGASB010000166.1 GCA_017621955.1 Clostridia bacterium
AGTCCCACAATATTTTATAGAACCCCGTACCGCAAGTTTCACTCCACACGGTAACCTTTTTAACCACGTCAGTCATTGCAGTAACTTTAAAAGCGTTTTCTATCAATTTTTCCGCAAGCGTTGCGGCGGCAACGTCCACGTCATCATCCGTCTCGGGACGTACTGACATAGTAGGATTTATTGACGAAAATCTTGATAGTCTAGTATCAACTATTGGCGCTATATGGTTAAACACCCCACGATTTTGCCAATAAAAAGCTTTACCGTTATCAAAAATTTCGCCCCTCCCGTCTACGTCACAGAATTGATTTCCGCTCAAAAAGTTCATATTGAGTTCCCACTGTCGTTCGTAGGTAAGCCTTTCCTTTCTTCGTTTTTCAAAGTCATCTTGAACGGAGTTTATAAGGTCTTCAATATACCTTTCTTGTTCGTGTGACTTTGCTATGCTTTTTTTAATCAACTTTAATCTCCTTAATTAATTTTTAATTGTGATAGGAGCTTTAACAACCTAATTTTTTCTTGCTCTAACTCCTCATCAGTCAAAAGTTCAACGTCCTTTTGCTTTTCATCAAGCAAAATTTTAAGTGCTGTCATATCGGGTGGTACGTTTTTTATGGTAACTTTTTTCTTCAAAAGTTTTATTTCCCCCTCATCGCCACCAGAGTATTCTTCTATAACTTCGGTAGCGTCGTACCCAAGCGCCTTTTTTATGAGTGCACTTTCAAGGTCGGCCTTTGACACTTTTTTCTTTCTACTGCCTTTTTCTTTCATTCATAATCTTTCTAATCAGCCTCTCCTTGTCTTTTTGGATTTGGGTTTTTTCTTTCTTTGGCGGAAGATTTTCAGGCTTGGTCATTATGTAATAACGCATTTCGTCAAGACAGTGGTCGTCTTTTTTTACGGGGCTTTCACCGTCGCCCCAACGATAAGACTTTAATTCTTTTATAAGGTTTACGCAACTTTTAAAGATATAAATTTTAGGCTTGCCGTCATTTACTTTTAAATACTGTTTTACACGCTGAATACCACTAAAAAGGTCTTTATTTACCTTGGGATTTACAGCAATGTTAAAATCGTAAAAAAGTTCGGTTACGCTTTTTGAACTTGCCAAGGTCTTTTGGTTTGCCGCTGAGTCGATTAACGCTAAAAGTCTACCCTTACTATCCCGTTTCCAACCGAGCGAAGTGCTTATTCGGTCTATGTTTTGTGCGTGATACGAAACGTCTTTGCCCGCTTCAAACCACTCGGCAACAACGTAAACGTTTCCGTCATAGTCGACAGCGTACCAATGCGCTGACAAAGGATTGTTTAGTCCTGGGTCGATTGATATTGTATCTTGCCAATCGGGTGGAACGTTAAACGGTTCTATGACGTGAACGTTTTCATCAAATTCGGGATACACTAAGCCCGCACTTGCCTTAAACCTACCGTAACGCCTACTTTCAAGTTGGTCTTCTGATAGCGATGCGGTAAGCGCATCAACTTCACCCGTGTCAAGATAAGGATTATCCGCCCATTCCATAAACTCATACCACACTTGGTCAGAGTTTCCGCTGTTTAAATAAATTTCATCGTGGATAAAAGTAAGTCCTTTAAGCGGTGTCATCGTGCCGAAAATATCCCCCCTTTTATCAAGAACACGCATTCGGCATTCATCGTAAATATCCTTGGGCGGTTCTTCGTCAAACCACACGAAGTCAAGCGAACTACCTTGAAACTTTTCTCTGCCTTGGTCGCAAGACTTAAAGCCGATAACAGACGTTCCGCCAAACACGTTTTTTATTCGTATTTGGTCTATTACGCCGTACTTTAAACTGTCTTTTTTGCCAGCAAGCATAGTTACGTCTTCAATCCAACCTGGATTTAGGTATGAAAGAATTTTTGACTGCGCAACGTCCCTTTGAACTTGTTGTGAAAGTGAAACCACCCAACCGAAAACGTTATCCTTATTCGCTCTATAAGGGTGAACTCCTCGTGCCATATAAACGGCTTCTACTGCTCCGCATTCGGTCTTTCCGCTTCGGTTACCGCCAAACACCCATCTATTCTTTTTTTGGCATTTATGAAAAGCCACTTGTTTTTTGTGTATGAGCGTACCCGTATTATAATTTTTAAGCCTATCTTCACCATTGCGACGTTTTATTTCGTTTTCGATTTTGACTATTCTTTCAATAAGTTCACGCATAAATCCTCCCGCCGTAAAAGCGTGCTCATTGTACACCCGATTGCGTTATTGTAAATAGGTTTATGACGTATAAAAATTAAAAAAATTTATAAAAACAATCAAAAGAAGAAAGGCGTAGTGATAAGTTCTTATCACTACGCCACACAGTTAAATTATCTTTTTATTAAGTTAAATTATAGTTATTGTATTAAATATCATTATTCCACAATAAGCAAAAAGTCGTAAACTGCTTGCTCGCCGTTAATTTCGTAAATTTCTTTATCCTTAAACTTTTCATTAACGTATTGCGAATATGCTTGTCTATCCTCACTTGAAGCATCTTTTCCGTAACAAACGATTATAAACATTTTATCATCAGTCATCAACTTTTCAGTAAGTTCGATTGCTGAACAAATTTTATCGGGTGAACATAAAAGCACCTTTTTATTCGTAAACCCTATATATTCATCCTTTTTAACGTCAACGCCGTTTACCGTGGTTGTTCTTACTGCTTGTGAAACCATACCAGTCACAACGCTATCCATATCGCCTACCATAGTGCGCTCAATTAAGTCTGCATCTTCACTAGAAAAATCAAGCATAGATAGTGCTGCATAACCATCTCCAACACTCTTAGACGGAATAACTCTAACGTCAGAACCCTGATACATTTCACCCGCTTGCTTTGCGGTCAATATTATATTGCTGTTGTTAGGTAATACGAAAATACAATCGGCATTAACTTCTTCAAAAGCATCTATAAAAGCTTGGGAAGACGGATTGTTTGTCTGCCCACCGTCAATAACAACGTCAGCACCTAAATCCTTAAAAATTTCTATAATTCCAGAGCCGTTAGCAACGGTAACTATTGCAAACTTTTTTCTTGCCTTTTTTACCGTCTTATTAATTTCAGAAACAGTACTTTTTTTCTCCCCTAAACTTTCATTGTGTTGCAGAGTCATATTTTCAATCTTTACAGTTAAAAACTCACCGAAAGATTGTGCGTACTGTAAAACTTTCCACGGCGTAAACGTGTGAACGTGAACTTTTAACACCGTCCCCGTGATAAAAGCGACCACCGAATCGCCAACCGTATTCAAAAATCCAATACATTCTTCAACCGAAAAAGTGTTTATATCAGTTTTTGCATTTTGAAGTTGTAATAAAAATTCAGTACAATACCCAAACTCCATAACGCTGTTTTCGTTAAACTTTGAAAAGTCCACGCTCTGTTTTGTGTGGTCGGCAGTTACTGCAATTTCACTAATTGTTTGACCATTAAAATAATTTAAGAACCCTTCGATTATGTAAACTAATCCTGCACCACCGCTATCTATTACCCCTGCTTCTTTAAGCGTCGGTAAAAGGTCGGGTGTGTGGATAAGCGACTTTTTCATTTCTTCTAAAACGTCAAAAAAGAAAACTTGCGCCGTTGCATCGTCGCCGTGATATAAACGCATATTTTCAACACTTTCTCTTGCAACGGTAAGTATAGTTCCTTCAACCGGTCTAGCAACTGCACCGTAAGCTTTTTGAACGCCCTTTTCCATAGCAAGTGCAAAGTCAGTCATACCCACGCTTTCAAAACCTTTAAGTCCTTCGGCTAGTCCAGAGAATAACTGCGATAAAATAACGCCAGAGTTCCCCCTTGCGTTTAATAACATTCCCTTAGAGAATTCGTTGGAAATGTGTTCAACGTTTCCGTCCTTTCCACTAATCGCATCAACACCACCCTTAATGGTTAAATACATATTTTCACCCGTATCGCCATCGGGAATCGGGAACACGTTAAGGTCGTTTACTTCCTGTTCGTTTGCCCTTAAATTTTGAGCACCAAACAAGAACATATTTTTTAATACTTCCCCCGTTATATGCTTTACACTTTCCATAACTTTCTCCATTGTAAATCATTAGTTTAATTTTATTAAACATTTATTAACTGTATATTAACTAAATTGAAAAAGGCGGTATACGCTACCACCTTTTCTTTTGTATTTGTTTACTATTTATTTAATGTAATTTTCAATCGAAGATTTATCAAGTTTATCGTAAGAAGCAATAAATTCACAAAGTTCACTTGCAATCTTTTTCGCCCCGCCCTTATCGTTACTTTCGATGTTTAGCGGTAAAAGTGGGTCGTGGAGCGATAAGCGGAGCAAGAACCAACCGTTGCCGTGATTTTTATCAAGGTTTACCCTTACGCCTTCAAAGTTATCGGTTGCTAAACTCCAACCGTCCTTATTTTTAGCGTATTCGGTGAGCTCATCAATAACGCTTGCACCGTAAGATTTAAAATCTTCAAGCAATATGTTCATTCTAAATTCTACGCTTTCTTCGGGTTCGGCAAGACTTTCAATTAGCGACTGCAAAGTGTAGCCTTGCTTTTTACCACGGGCAAGTTCAATCAAAAGTTTGGTAACGATATATGCTCCATCGTCAAGGAAGTAATTTTCCTTAAACGCACCGTGTCCTGACGTTTCAATCGCAAGTTGGCTATCTTGACCTAAGCCGTTTAGCCTAATTGATTCGTTGATAACGTTTCTATATCCCCTCTTGAAGCGGTGATGTATTCCGCCTTTTTCCTTAATGAAGTCAGCAAGACCGGTTGAAGTGATAGAGTCGGTTACGATAGTAGTACCGGGGTGTTCACGCAAAAGTATTGCAGAAAGCATTGCTATAATACGGTTTCTGTTAAGTTCACTTCCATCAGATAATACAGCACCTGCACGGTCAACGTCGGTATCAAAAATAATACCAAGGTCAGCACCCGTTTCTTTAACGGCTTGGGTAATTGATTCCATAGCCTCTTTGTTTTCAGGATTGGGTATATGGTTAGGAAAACTTCCGTCGGGTTCTAAATAACGGCTTCCGTCAGTGTTTGCGCCAAGTGGTTTTAACACTTTGTCAACGTAAAATCCGCCTGCACCATTACCTGCATCAACGACGATTTTAAAGCCTTCAAGCGGTTTTTGTTCGCCCGTTGCTTTTCTAATCTTATCGGCAAGAATATTTGAATACGCATCCATAAACTCGCCCCCAACTATGCTTCCTATTTTAAGTCCCGTTTTTTCATCGCTTTCAGCGTATGCTAAAATTTGTTTAATATCTTCCTTTTCAAGTCCACCTTGTGCAGTAAAGAACTTAAATCCGTTACGATTAAAAGGAAGGTGACTTGCAGTAATCATAACCGAACCGTCAAAAGCATAGCCGTCGGTTACAGTCGACATAAACATTGCAGGGGTTGAAGCCATCTTAAAGTCGGTTACGTTAATGCCCGACTCAACCATTGCAGAGCAAAGCCATTCACAAAGTTGTTCGCCCGATAAACGTGAGTCTCTGCCGACAGCAACACGCAAATCGTTCTTTCCCGTCTTTTTTATAAGCCACAATGCAAATCCCCTACCGATATCTTTACATACTTTTTCGGTAAGGTTTACGTTTTGTCCTTCTATTCCTTCAAGCGCGACACCACGAATATCGCTTCCGTTTTGCAATTTTTTATAATCCATTTTTATCTCCTTAAAACCATATTTAGTTTTATTTATTTTGTTTATTGTACCACAATTACCAACTAAAATCAATTGAAAGGTGGGTAAAAATTAAAAACCTTTTTATCTTTTGTCTGCGCTAGTTAAATAATGTATATATTAACTTAATATAATTGACTTTTTGTTTATTTTATAGTAAAATACTTTTAATTTTGTTTATAAAAATATTTTTTGGGAGTGTATTATGAACGTATTTGAACTTGTCTCTTTTATCATTTACTTTTTGTTCGTTCTCGGCGTAGGCATTTATTTCTTCTTCAAAAGCAAGGATAAAGGTGAAAAAGACTACTTCTTGGGTGGCAAAAATATGGGCGGTTGGGTTTCCGCTTTAAGCGCAGGCGCTTCGGATATGAGTGCTTGGGTTCTTATGGGACTTCCCGGCGCTATCTACCTTTCGGGTATGAACCAAATTTGGATTTCTATCGGTCTTATTATCGGAACTATTTGTGCTTGGATTTTTATTGCACCAAATCTTCGCAAGTATGCTATTAAAGCAAACGATGCGATAACCGTACCAGAATTTCTTTCAAATAGATTTATGGCTAAAAGTCCTATACTGAGAATTGTTTGCGCAGTCGTATTTGTCGTAGGATACTTAGTTTACGCCGCTTCTTCTATCTATGCTTGCGGTAACTTGTTCGCTATGCTTGTTCCTAGTGACGCTGCCGATATGAAATTAATCGGTATGATTATTTTTGCTGTGATTATTTTGGGTTACACTCTTCTTGGCGGATTTAAGGCAGTTTGTTGGACAGACTTCTTTCAAGGAATGCTAATGCTCTTTGCACTTATGATAGTTCCTATCGTTATTTCTATCATAATCGGTGCTAACGGTCCAACAGGAACGGCTGGTACACCTGGTGAACATTATTACAGTCTTCTTGTAAACGGAGAATGGAGTTGGAGCAGTGTTGCCAACATTTTAACCGGCTTGGGTTGGGGCTTAGGTTATATGGGTATGCCCCACATTATTGTTAGATATATGGCAATAAAATCTAAAAAGGAAATGAAAAAATCGCAAATAATCGGTTCGTCTTGGACTTTCCTTATTCTTACAATGGCAACCGTTTTAGCACTTGTAGCACGTTCTTATCTGGCAACACCATTAGATAGTTCTAACAAAGAACTTGTGTTTGCATTATCCGTTCGTCAATTAGTTGGCGCAGGCGCTCTTGCACTTGTAGGTGGATTGCTTATCGCTGCAATCTTAGCGGCTTCAATGAGCACTGCTGACTCACAGCTTCTCTCATCTTCTTCGGCTTTTGCTTCGGATATTTATAAAACCGTAATTAACAAAAAGGCATCTGACAAAACTATCTTGAACGTTGGCAGATTTGCAGTTGTAGGCGTTACGATATTAGCATTTGCCCTTGCTGTTCTAGTCCACGTTCTAAGTTTAACAGACATTATGGGATTGGTTTCAGCCGCTTGGTCAATTTTCGGTGCTGCATTTGGTCCCGTAATCGTTTTAAGCCTTTTCTGGAAAAGATTCAACTATAACGGTGCTGTCGTAAGTTTAATTACAGGTTTTGTCGTTTCTATTCTTTGGATGGTTTTATTCAATCTTGAATACTATGGATTTAATAGCGTTATAGCAAATACCGAATTGTACGAAATCGTTCCTGGCTTTATCGTAAGCTTAATTGCCGGCATTGTTGTATCTCTTTGCACCAAAGCTCCGTCAAAAGAAGTTGTTGAACTTTTCGACCAAGTTAAGTCTTGGAAAGAAGAAGATACTGACGCTACTGTTGAAGCGTAAAATTAACGACTAAAATTATTATAAACTGCGTATACTATTGGTGTACGCAGTTTTTTGTTATGAAATTATTAGGCAATGAAAAGTTATTGAAAATTACTTATAAAATTTTAACCGTCCTTTTATCTATTTGTTGGGCGATTATGGCGTGTTGGGGACTTTTTACGTTTGTAAAGGTTAAATACCTTTACCCACTTTCATTTAAGGAAGAAATTATAGAATACGCCGACTATTACGGGCACGACCGTGCGCTTATTTTTGCAGTGGTTAAAACCGAAAGCGGTTTTGATAAAAATGCGGTAAGTAGTGCTGGTGCTATCGGACTTATGCAAATTACTGAAAAGACGGGAAAATATATCGCTCAACGCTTAGGCGTGGAAAACTACGACCTAAACGACGTTGAAACAAACCTTGACTTCGGCTGTTTTTATATTAAGTATCTAATTTTAAGGTTTGAAAACTTAGATACCGCACTTATCGCCTATAACGCTGGCGAAGGAAACGTTGCGCTTTGGCTTCAAAATAAAGAGTACAGTACGGATAAAAAA
>JAGASB010000167.1 GCA_017621955.1 Clostridia bacterium
AATGTCATTCAAAATACCTGAAAAACTATTTACTGATAGTAAATGCGTATTTCGTATTAACAGTAAATCTTTTTTGATAAGTCTTGTTCTAAAATATAATTTAGACCCTACTTGTGTTTATTCTTGCAAAGGCGTATATAGTAAAAAACTAAATGCAGTCATTGTAAGTTTAGATGAATCTAATTTAGATTTATATAACATAATAGAGCCACAAAGACAATAAAAAAACATTCAAAAAAATACTCTGTTTCAGTTCAAACCCTATATGTTCTGGGAAATCGCAAAATGACAGCTCTAAATTGTAACATTTTTGTCCAACTTTTTGAGTGAATAATTATTCCGTTTTACACCTTTTTATGCAGTTTTTAACGAATAAAAAAGACGAGATTGAATAAATCTCGTCTTTTTATGCACTGACAGCTTTTTTGTAAGTGCAAGATGTCTTACACTTACAAAAAAGCTGTCATTTCCCAAACAAAAAACACGGTTCCGTAACCGTGCCTTTTTCTTATTTGGGAAGTTCGCCAAAGAATTTTTGCATTTTTGGCGAACTTGGCGTTCTTCTTTTTCAAGTTCGCCAAGTTGTTTTCCTTGTTGGCGTTCTTCCTATATATTATATATAATGTATAGAGAAGTCTACTCCGAGATTTTATCTACTGTCATTACATCGCTTACGTTACAATCTAAAATTTCGCAAATCTTTATAATGACGTTCATCGAAACAACTTCATTCTTTCCCATTTTTGCAAGCGTTGATGTTGACATCTCAGCCTTAATTCTTAGGTCAGTTTTCGTCATTCCTTTTTCAATTAAAAGTTTCCATAGGTTGTTATAGTTTGGTGTCATTTCCTTTCCCACCTTTTTTGCTTGGTATTTTCATCTCCATTTCTTCTTGTGGATATTGCTTTATCAAATACTTAAAATACTCCAAAGTAACATAAGAATCGCTTAACGGATTGTGCCTATCGTGTTTTAATTTTAGATACTTCGATACCATATTTAAGTTTGTAGGTAATTCACTATTTAAGTGTCTTACGTACTTTTCTACATTGTAGAAAGTACCACTTACCGTTTCTATTCCGTTTATATAAAACTGACTGTTCAATGCTACAAAATCATCTTTCCCAAAACAAATGCTTTTAGAGTTCTGTATTATTGGCAATATCAATTCGGCAAGTTCCGTGTAATCTTCTACCTTAGTAGATTGATTAAAAAATCTTTTAACTTTGCTTTTGGGAGACTTTCTTTGTGATACATCAACGGATTTATTGATTATCATTTCTTCCCTGATAATCTTAAAAGTTTCATCGACAAGAATATAGCCAAGCATATATATTTGCGAGCCTTTTATTCTTTCCGTATCCCAAACCAAATAATTCATACTTTTCCTTTCCTTAGTAGTCTATTCTACTAAAAATCTCTCCGTCAATTCCAAATATCATATCTATTGGAATAAGGTCTCCCGTAGTCATTTGTATTTGACGTTCATAAGTCTTAATTTTCTTTACCACACCTGTAATTGTAATGTACGCTCCACCTTGTTTCTTTTCATCGGGTTTGAAGAACGTAATCGTTATTTCAGGCT
>JAGASB010000022.1 GCA_017621955.1 Clostridia bacterium
CAAATTCGTTGTGTTGACATTTATGTAAAAGCCTATACCATTCATAACGAAAGTTGTTTTGGTTAAAAGACGGACCATCTAAAAACAGTTCAGCTATCTGAATTTTAGGAAAAATCATATCAAATAGTTTTCTATAAGTTTTTTCACAATATTCAATACCTTTGGGAAGAAGTCCATCTTCTTCATAAGCATAAACTGCTATTTTTTTGAAATTGTTAATATCAAAGTTATCCATAAAATTATTATATAGTTTAAGAGCAAATAATAAAAAAACCAGCGGTTAATAATTTAACCACTGGTTGTGTTTTTGCAAAATATTTTTAATTTTTAATAATTTTCTTTGCTTTTATGGAGCGTTGCTTTCACGTCTTTAACTAATTTTGTTAGAGTTTCTATTTCAGATGGGGAGCAGTCTTTAAGTAGTTCTGCGAATTCGTTTTGATATATCTTATTTACCGTTGAAACGTCAGGGCGTAAAATAACGTCAGCAGAAACATTTAACGCTTCTATGATTTTAATAAGCGTTAAAACACCAAGATTTGTTTTGCCAAGTTCTATATCGCTTATAGAACAAGTGCTTAAACCTGCTTTGAAAGCTAAATCTTCTTGACTTAATTTTTTCTCGTTTCTTGCTTTACGTATTCTTTGACCTATTTCACAAAGTAAATTCTTATCGTCCATTGCCTATAATACCTACTACTGACTATAATTTACCTATATTTTATAGACAACTCTCTATATTAACAATAAACTACTCTCTATAACTTCTACTACTCTTTATATTATTGATAAAATAAATATAAGGAGGTGGCTAAAAATGTATAGTTTTTTAACCATAGGAAAAAAAGTAAGAAAGTTAAGGGCAAAGAAAAATATGTCACAGGTGGAGTTAGCTTATTTAATAGATGTTTCTCCGTCTTACATAGGCTATTTAGAAAAGGGATTAAAGAGTATGAGTTTGGAAACGCTTATCAAAGTAGCTAATGTGTTTCAAGTGACAACGGATATGCTTTTGTCGGATTGTTTAGTCGGTAATCAATCTATAGTTGTTAAAGAGATGGCAGAACTTTTAGATGGCTGTTCGGTTTATGAGAGTAGAATTATCGTGGAGAACGCCAGAAACCTAAAAGAAGTTCTTGTTGAAAATCGTGTAATTAAATAGCCGTCTTTTCTTTATTTTATACGAAAAATCATTTTTAATACAAAAACCGATAGTCAATATTTTAACTGTCGGTTGCTTTGTTATGCAATTTTTTGGTTGCGTATATATTTTTGCAAAAATCGTATATGTTTTCATATCTGTCAGTTTTTGTCACTTTAATTATGCTATAATCGTGACGAAATAATAATGGGATTATAGTAGTTGTGAAAGAGAAAATTATAAGGAATAGGATAAGGTGTAAAAAGTGTGGGGATATTATAGAATCTAGATATACTCACGATTTTAAGGAATGTAGTTGTAAGAGCTGTTTTGTTGATGGTGGGCACGCATATTTGCGACGTGGTTTTGTTGAACAAGGGTGCTTTGAAGAATTATCAGAAGTAATAAAGGAAGAAGAAACAATGAAGTGCCCACAGTGTAATAGAGAATTAAAAATTGAGTGTAAGTCAACGCCAAGACTTAATGAAATAGGTAATGAACAAATTGAAGTTATAGGTTCTTGCGAACATTGTCTTGCAGATTATTTTTGGATAGAAATTATAGACAAGTCAGGTAATAAAAAGATAGAAGACTTTAGACGTTATTTTTGTGGTTAAAGGGTGATTGAAATGAGTTGTTATATTACGATTAGGAAAAAAGGTGTGTATCTTTGCTCGTTCAATAGAG
>JAGASB010000023.1 GCA_017621955.1 Clostridia bacterium
GACTTTAATGACTAAAAAAGAAAGGCTAGTCCTTATTGAATCGCTTATAGAAAAGTATGAAATTTCAACCCAAGACGAACTTGCAGAACTTTGCATAAAACTTGGATATGACATTTCTCAATCAACAATTTCAAGAGATATAAAAGAACTAAATCTTGTAAAAGTTGACAGCGGAAAGGGTGGTGTTAAGTATGCAAAAGCGCATATAAATTCAGATAAACTCACTCCGCAAATAATAAATATGTTTAAACATATCACGGTGTCAATTGAGTGTGCAAATAATTTAATTATTTTAAAGACTTTGAGTGGAAATGCGGGCACTGCCGGTATGGCTATTGATGAAATGAAACTTCCGCAAGTTTTGGGAACTATTGCGGGTGATGATACTGTCTTAATCGTAGCAAAAAGCAATTCTGATGCTGACGTTGTATTAAAAATATTAAAAACTATTTAGTGTCGAAAAGGAGTTTAGATGCTTCAAAAACTTTGCATAAAAAACGTGGCGCTTATAGAGAGCGTTGAAATAAATTTTACGCAAGGCTTAAACGTTTTATCTGGTGAAACGGGGGCTGGCAAATCAGTGATTATTGAGTCACTGAATTTTGTTTTGGGCGCAAAAGCAGATAAAACGATTATAAGAAGTGGCTCGGATGAATGTTTTGTTCGTGCAGAATTTGACGTTCAGGAAAACAACTCCATTATAGCGCTGTATAATGAATTTGACTTTGAAGTCGAAGACGTTTTAATAATCACAAGAAAGTTTACTATTGATGGAAAAAACTCTATAAAAATTAACGGAAACACGGCTACGGTTGGAATGCTTAAAAAGTTTACTTCCATTTTAGTTGACGTTCATGGACAAAGCGAACATTTTAATTTGCTTAAAAATTCAAATCAATTAGACTTGTTAGATAAACTTGGTGGTGAACTCGTTCAAGCGTTAAAAACAACGATTAAATCAGAATATGAACAGTACAAACAAACTATTAAAGAATTAAATGATTTAGGTGGAGATGAAAGTACCCGTCTTGTTAGACTTGACATTTTAAACTATCAAATTAATGAGATTGAAAAAGCAGACTTAAAAGAAAACGAAGAAGAAGAACTTCTATCTTCAAAACAAAAAATCCAATTTCAAGAAAAAATAGCAAACGCTTTGAACGCCGTTAAATCTTCTATCGACGATGAAGGTGGCGTTAGCGATATATTGTCAAATGCTTCAAGAATGCTTAGTGGCATTTCTAATCTTGATGATGAATACTTGAAACTTTACGATAGGTTGGAATCGGTTTTTTCTGAATTGGATGACATATCTAACAGTGCTACAAATTTTCTGGATGGTCTTGACGTTTTAGAATTAAATCCTTATGAAGTTGAAGCAAGATTAGATTTAATTAAAGGCTTAAAGGCAAAATATGGCAATTCTATTTTAGAAATTAACGATTTTTGCTTGCGTGCAATTGAAGAAAGAAACAAGCTTGAAAACTGTAATGAAATTGTTGATAGACTAAGCGAAATCAAGTTAAGCAAAGAAAATGCTCTCTATGCACTTTATAAAAAGTTAAGCGTTTTAAGGAAAGCCACTGCCGACGAGTTTAAGAATAACGTAATTGGTGAACTTGTTGAGTTGGGTATGCCCAAAGCCACTTTTGACGTTAGTTTTTCAGAGTTGCCCGAAATTGAAGAATGTAGTTTTAGCAGTTTTAACGGAATTGATAAGATTGAATTTTTGTTTTCTGCGAATTTAGGCGAACCGTTAAAACCTTTATCGCTAGTTATAAGCGGTGGGGAAATGAGTAGATTTATGCTTGCCATTAAAACACAAACGTCAAAGCATAACGATATTTCAACCTTTATTTTTGATGAGATTGACGCTGGTATTAGTGGAAACGTTGCTAAAATAGTTGCGCAAAAGTTTGCAAAAATTGCGTGTGATACTCAAATAATAGCAATAAGCCATTTGCCACAAATTTCGGCTATGGCAGATTATAATCTATTTATTCAAAAGTTTGAAACGGGCGCAAAAACAATAACAACCGTAAAAATGCTAAACGCAACGGAAAAAATTGAAGAAGTTGTAAGATTGATTGGTGGGGGTAGCGATAGTGAAAGTGCTATAAATCACGCAACCGAACTTATTCAAAAGGCAAAACAATTTAAGAATAGTTTAATATAATTAAAAGCCAAACTTTAAGTTTGGTTTTTTTGTATAATTTCTTAAATTCAACTCACAATATTAAAGTATATGAAGAAAAAAATTGCATTTTTAAGTGTTGTTCTTTCGTTTGTTATAGTTTTGGCTTCAACTTTTAACGTTGCTATTGCTGATGAGAAGATATATTTAGGTGGTATGCCGGCAGGATTTACCTTGACCACTCGTGGTGTTGAAGTTGTCGGGATGTGCGACGTTGTTGGTGAAAAAAGCGTTTATTCACCAGCAAAAGATTGTGGGATTGAAGTTGGTGACGTTATATTAAACATAGACAATGAAGAAATAAATAACGTTGCAGATATTGAAAACTGCGTAAAAAATAAAAAAGAAGTTGTTTTGACCATTAAACGTGGCGAAGAAACGATATTAAAGACAATTAAACCTGCAAAAGATATATCTGGAAGTGAAAAACTCGGTATCTTTATTAAAAATGGAGTTAGCGGTATTGGAACTATTACTTTTATAAAAGGCAATAGATTTGCTTCTTTGGGACACCCGATTATCTCTGAGCAAGGCGATATTGTAGAAATTAAGGGTGGTCATATATATAATTGCAATATTACCGATTGCGTAAAAGGCGAGCGTGGTAAAGCAGGCGAATTAAAAGGCGTGTTTTTAAGAAGTAATCCTATTGCGTGTGTGGATAAAAATTTACAATGTGGTGTATATGGTATAATGAATGACGGTTGTAATTTTGACTTGATAGAAATTCAAACGGGTGAAGCTGTTCCTGGTGAAGCGAAAATTTTTTCTACGATTAAAGGTAAAGAGCCAAAATATTATGATATTTCAATTATAAAATCAGACCTTTTTGAGCAAAATAAGAACTTTGTGATAAAAATTAACGACAAGGATTTACTTGACGTTACAGGTGGAATTGTTCAAGGTATGAGTGGAAGCCCTATTGTTCAAAATGGAAAACTTGTAGGGGCGGTTACGCACGTGTTTATCAATGACCCAACACGTGGATTTGGTATAGATATTAACAAAATGATAAACAATTAGTTAAAAACTTAAAATATAGAATATCTTTATGTCAAACATAACGAATAAAAATTAATAAATTACAGAAAATATTTTCATAAAGGAGACCAATATGAAAAAAAGATTTTCTGTAATTTTTATTTTATTAGCATTTATTCTTACCATAAGTGTTTTAAGTGGATTTACTAAAAACTCTGCATTCGCAGATACTACAATAAGTAGTTTAACTACTCAAAGTAAATCGGCATATTTAATAGATGCAAACACGGGCACTTTAATTTATTCAAATAATGAAAATGAAAAGTTGCCTATTGCAAGTATGTGTAAAATTATGACTTTACTATTATGTTTTGATGCGCTTGAAAGTGAAGAAATTAGTTTAGGTGAAGAAATTGTAGTTAGTGAAGTGGCATCAGGTATGGGTGGTTCACAAGTGTTTTTAGAGACTAATGGGAAATATACTGTTGGAGAACTAATTAAGAGTATAACGGTTGCATCTGCAAACGATGCTTGTGTAGCAATGGCTGAAAGACTATGTGGCTCAGAAGCGGAATTTACATTAAGAATGAATCAAAAGGCACAAGAATTAAATATGAACAATACAAATTTTGTAAATTGTACAGGATTGCCAAGTGCAGGTCAATATTCGTGCGCAAAAGACGTTGCTACTATGTTTTCAAAATTATTAGAGCACGAACAATACTTTAAGTTTTCAAGAATTTGGACAGACGTAGTAAAACACCCCAACGATAGAGTAACTGAAATTTCCAACACAAACAAACTAATTAGATTTTATAGTGGTTGTGATAGTGGTAAAACCGGATACACTAATGAAGCAGGGCATTGTTTGGCAGCTTCTGCAATGCGAAACGGAATGAGGTTAATTGCAGTAGTCATTAAAGCGCCTGATAGCAAGTGTAGGTTTAAAGACGTTTCATCAATGTTTAACTATGGATTTGCAAACTATGTGAATAAACTTATAGTAGACGATAAAAAACCTTTGGATATAACGGTAGAAATCTGTGGGGGAAAGAAAAATACTCTTGAAGTTGTAGCTGAAAAACCTTTATATTTGTTTTCTAGTAGAAGCGAAAAACGTAGTGTAGAAATTGATTTTATTCCAACATGTAAAATAAAAGCACCGATATTAAAAGGTGAAGTTGTAGGTGAACTTATAGTATATGAAAATGGCACGCAAATATTATCGGTAAACGTTCTATCTAATGAAGACGTTTTAGAAAAAACATATTTTGATAATATAAAAGACGTTGCCGATAATTGGACCATTATTTAAGAGTAAAAACACGTTATAAGTAAATATTAATCAATAAATAACAAATTATTAGAGCCTATTTATTGACATTTAGTCAGTATTTTTGTTAAAATTTAATAAAAAAGTAGGTGAACGGTATGAACGAAAGAGAAACGCTTAAAAATAATTGTGGACTATTAGAAATTGGCGGTATAAGTTGTACGGCTCTTAAAGAAAAGTTTGGAACTCCACTTTACGTTATGGATAAAGCGTATATAAAAAATATGTGCAAAGTGTTTTCTCAAACCTTGCAGTCGGAATATGGCGACGGTTTAATTTGTTATGCTTCAAAAGCTTTTAGTTGCAAAGAAATTTATAGAATTATTAACGAAGTTGGAATCGGTGCAGACTCTGTTTCAATGGGTGAACTTTATACTGCAAAATCAGTAAACTTTCCTATGAACAAAATATGCTTGCACGGCAACAACAAAACGTATGAGGAACTTTGCTTTGCGGTTGATTGTGGGGTAAAATACGTTGTTATTGATTCTTATTCGGAAGCGGATACGTTAAATGAAATATGTGCAAAAAAGGGTGTTAAGCAAAACGTTCTTATTCGTGTAAACCCAGGTGTTGAAGCGCATACACACCATTTTATTCAAACTGCAAAAATAGATTCAAAATTTGGATTTTCCATTGCAAGTGGGGAAGCCGAACAAATAGTTTTACACGTTAGTGGATACGATAATCTTGTTTTAGATGGATTGCATTGTCATATTGGTTCACAAATATTTGAAGAAAAATCATTTTCGCTAGCCGTAGAAAAAATGACTAATTTTTATAAAGTGCTAAAAGATAAATACGGAATTGAATTTAATGCGTTAAATCTTGGTGGCGGTTTTGGAATATGGTATGCAGATGGCGATGCTAAAAAAACTTATATTGAATATGCAGATTATATAAGAATAATATCAAAAACGCTTATTAATGCTCTTAACGAAAAAGGGTTGAAGAAGCCGTATCTAATTTTAGAACCTGGTAGGTCTATCGTTGGTGAGGCAGGTATAACTTTATATACAGCTGGCAGCATTAAAACAATAAAAGACGTAAAGAATTACGTTGCAATAGACGGAGGAATGTTTGACAATCCTAGGTTTGCCTTGTACCAAGCAAAGTACAGTGTTGTTGCTGCTGAAAAGTTAAATGAAAAACCAAAGGTTAAGTATACTATTGCTGGAAAATGCTGTGAAAGTGGCGATATTATTGCAGAAGACGTTATACTGCCTGAAATTAAAAAAGGTGATTTAATTGCCGTTTTGTCGACGGGTGCATATAACTATTCTATGTCAAGTAATTATAATAGAAACCTTATTCCGCCTGTTGTTATGGTAGAAGATGGAAAGGCGTATTACGCAATTAAACCGCAAACTTATGAAGATTTGTTAAGAAACGACGTTTAGTATATAAAAACGCTTATATCACAATAAGCGTTTTTTTCTTGCTTTTTTAAAACAATTATTATATAATATAAAATAATTATGGTTGATAAGATTATTTATTACATTTCTTTATTTTTAGCAGTTATGGTGGTGCTTTCAGTTCATGAATTTGCACACGGTTTTGCAGCAGTAAGAAATGGGGATATGACACCTAAAATTAGAAATAGGTATACTCTAAATCCATTTGCACACTTTGACCTTATAGGATTAGTTTGCTTTGTTTTTGCTCATTTTGGTTGGGCAAAACCTATGCCTGTTAATCCAAATAATTTTAGACATTATAAGCGTGGTTGTTTTTGGGTGTCGATTGCAGGTGTATTA
>JAGASB010000024.1 GCA_017621955.1 Clostridia bacterium
ATGGCAGTCATTTTTGCAAAGAGTTAAACTGCGACAAAAAGCGTTTATCAAGACCACCACAAAGTTGGTGCTATGTTGAAAGTGGGGTGCAATGTGAATAATTTATTTAGGGCAAAAACGACAAAAAAAGAAAACGAAAATCACGGATTTAATAATGTCTGGGTTTATGGTGATTTGCTGACAAATAAAGGCGTTTATTATATCCACCCACAGAACAATGTGTTCAGAGTTCACAACGAATTAGCAAAGATACTTATTGCGCACGAAGTTTTGAAAGAAACCGTTGGGAGATTTTCGGGGTTTACAGACAAAAACGGCAATAAGGTTTTTCAAGGTGATATTCTAAAAAACGCAAATGGCGATTTGTTTATAGTCGTGCAAGAAAAGTCAAGAATTGTATTAAGGACAGAGCAAAATCGTGTTTGCACGTGGAGATGTGTTTCTCTTAAAGAAGTGGTTGGCAATATTTACGAAGACCGTGACTTGTTGGAGCGTTTTTATGAGCAGAGTTGAAAAAATACTTTGCGACAGATGTGGAAAGGAATTTGCCTTTGTAAATAACGTGCAACTTTCTAAACAAAGCGCACGAATTGATTTGTATGCGATAGGGGAGCGCAGAACTTGCCCAAGTCAGCGCATAGACCTTTGCGAAGACTGTTATCAAGAATTTATTAACTTTTTAGAAAAAGGAAACTGATATTATGATATCACTTTTGGAGAAACCTATGGAAAGAATAATTTTAGGTAATGCGATTGAAGTATTAAAAGAACTACCAGCAGAAAGCATTGACTGTTGCGTGACTTCGCCACCATATTACCAGTTAAGAGATTACGGAATTACTGGTCAGATAGGGCTTGAACAAACCGTGGAAGAATACATCAGCAAACTTGTTGAAGTGTTTTCAGAAGTCAAAAGAGTTCTAAAACCAGACGGCACTTTATGGGTGAATATAGCAGACAGTTATTCTGGAAGCAATAAGGGCAGAAACGCTGACAAGTTGCATAATAACAAGCACAAAGAAAGCATTGCTGTTCGTGGTCAAAGATTTGGAAGTTTACCGACTGGAATACATAACAACGACTGCAAGAATAAAGATTTGCTTGGTGTTCCGTGGTTGCTGGCGTTGGCGTTAAGAAATGACGGCTGGTATTTACGACAAGATATAATCTGGGAGAAGCCAAACTGTATGCCAGAATCCGTTAAGGACCGTTGCACAAAGGCGCACGAATACATCTTTCTGCTGTCGAAGTCAAAGAAGTATTATTTTGACTGGGAAGCAATTCAAGAACCGTGCGTGGGTTTCGATAAATCTGCGCCACGTGGTTCAAAGACTTGGGAACACCCTAATTCTGGCAGACGTAAAGGAAACCGAAAGACCTTTCGTGGTGGTGGCGCTTATACAAATAACGCTTCTTTTGATAACAGCACAGACAAGCAAAACGAAACATCTGGAAATGTCCCAAATGATAAAGGATTACGCAGAAAACGTTCCGTCTGGTCGGTGGCAACAAAAGGAATTAAAGAAGCGCATTTTGCAACATTCCCAAAGAAGATTGTAGAACCGTGTGTTCTTGCTGGAAGTCGTAAAGGTGGAACGGTGCTTGACCCATTTGCTGGAAGTGGCACGGTTGGTCTTGTAGCCAAAGAAAACGAAAGGGGATTCGTTCTGATTGAACTTTCCCCAGAATATTCAAAGATAATTAAAAAAAGAATTTATAATCAAGGAGAAAATTAAAATGAAAGAAGAAACCAGAGCAAAGATTTTTGAACATCTTGAAGCAATTAAGGAACTTATGGAAGAACCCAGCCAGAACGTTGAAAAAGCGAAAGTTCTTGAAGACTTACTGCCCGGCACAAAGTTTACATATCAAGATAGGGAATACATCAGACTCGGCAATGAGCAAGGCGGTATTCTATGTATCACGGCAGACTTATGGAGAACAGAACAACGTTTCGGCGATAATGCAAACTACAAAGAATCAGAAATCAAAGAACTTCTTGAAAAAGAGTTCTGGGGGAAGAAGAAAGACAAAAATGTTCTTGACTACACTATGGACCTAACATCTGACAACGGCGACGACAGTCTTGGAACTTACACGGCAAAGGTTGGCTTACTTACTTGCGACCTTATAAGAAAGTATTACAAGGTTATTCCTAAATATAAAGACTGGTGGTGGACTTGCACGCCTTGGGCTATTTCGTCCTACGCCTACTACGTGCGCAGTGTCCTTACTTCGGGTGAGTTGAACTACAGCTATGCGGGCAACTACCATGGCGTTGTCCCCGCTTGCATACTTGACGGACAAACACTAATCAGTTGCGATAGCAACTAAAAGGGGGATTTATGGAAAGGTTAACAGATAGAGCAAAAGCAGAACTTCTTACAAAAAAAGAAAATCGAACCGAAGAAGAAAGCATTTACTTAAAACTTGCAAAATTTGAGAACGAGCAAGAAGAAAAAACTTTATTCACGAAAGGTCAACTTAATATGGCTGTTATGAAAAGCGCAGAAATGCTTGCTGGCGTTATAAAAAACAAGATTACGAAAGAAATACTTCTGACGTTATTAACAGAGATTAAACCACTTGAAGTTGACGGCAAAATTACTTATGAGCAGACCGAAAAGACTGCATTTGAAATTATTAAAAAGGTAGCAGAAACAAAATGACAAAGTATGAAGTCAAAGAAAAATTAAGCGAATATTACAAGGCGTGTAGCGAAGCAGAATGTCTTAAAAAAAGGATTGAAGTTTTAACGGCAAGCAAGTTAGCCGATAGCGAAGTAAACGAGCGACTTGAAGAACTTAACGACCTTTACAAAAAAGCAGTTCTAAACGCAGATTTAGCCCTTGCAAGAACGCTTAAAATAATAAACACGCTTAACAATACAGATTGCGACGTGGACGTTCTCAAAAAGTATCATATAGACGGCTTGCCCGAAAAAGTAATTGCAAAGCAGTTGTGTTTATCGGTTGACTACATACGCACAAAGCGCTGGCGTGCCTACCAAAAAATTTCTAAAATAATTTAAAAAAAGAAAGCCCCCGAAAGGGGCTTTTTATTTTACACCTAAAATTGATTTTACCATACGTTGTTTTAATTCGTCTGGAACTCTTGAACCAGCAAGCCAGTTTTCCAGAGTTCTCTGGGGAACGCCGATTTTCTTTGCCATTGCTGGAATGGTCAGTTTGTGTTCTGAACGATATGTCGTCAATATATCTTTGAAAGCCATTTCATTATCTCCTTAAACCTTGTAGGGCATACCGCCACAATAACGTGATAATGCACGTTTAGCACTAACTTCGGATTTATAAGTTTTTTTGTAGTCAAGATTATTGTTTGAAGAATTTCTACAACGCAAGATTGCTGTTCCGTCTTTCTGGGTGGTTATGCTGTAAGAACCACAGCCGTCTTTATAAACTATTTTCATATATTCTCCTTTTGATATTCTACACCTAATGAGTGGTATTGTCAAGCGATTACATCAAGTCAAACAAAGACAACTGCTCTGGTTTAACTTCTTTCTTTGGTTCTGGTCTTGCGATAGGTGTTTCTTTGATTTCTTCGCTTATAGCAACTTTAAGTCCAGATTCAACAAGTTTGCTAATGTATTTATCTGCAACGTGGTAGGGGAATCCACACATCTTAACACGCTCCGAAAGTCCGCAATCTCTCC
>JAGASB010000168.1 GCA_017621955.1 Clostridia bacterium
AATAGTAGGCAACAAAGCGTTCATTACATCATCCGTAGTGGGCGCTTTTTTATATAGATACGGAGTGTAACGGCTCCATAATTTCTTTTTATCGGAAGCCGTTTTGGGTTCCGCAGATATATAAAAATTTATAAAAGGAGGCAATCCGAAATGAGATTGTATATAACGATTAAAACCACAACAAAAGATTTGGTGATTGACTATATCACAGTCAGATTAGCGTCGGGAAGAGTCGTATCGATTAATTACGATGAAAGTAATTATGAGTATGAGAATGGTTGCGTATATGCTCGATATAGAGGAATTCATTTTGGCGAAAACCAAAGCGAACCCGAGTTGTCAAATCTAACGGGAATGAAGGTATTATACGTTGGCGCATATTCCGCTACCGATAGACTTGTAACGTTTCGATTTTTAGATATGACGTTTGACGACAACGGTAGGGCAAAAGTTTTTAATGACGCTTTTTATCGGAAACATATCAGAGCAAGTGGCTAAATCAATTATTAGAGAAAAAGAAGGTAAGTATACGATATCTGAGATTGTAAACCGTATTCAAAAAATCGGTTATACACAAGGCTTAAATAATGCGTTTACTACTTTTCTTGAGATGATGGCAGTAGGATTAGCAATTGATATGGATCCTACAAAAAAGCAAGAACATGAAGCTCGAGTAGTAGAACTTGAAAAAGGTCTTTCAAAAGAGATTTTACAAGATTATGCAAGTTTGTGTGCACTGATGTATTTTGTGGTCAAGGAAAATATGGATAGTCCAATAGATATTCTTGGCACAGTATATCACGAATTAAGATTAAACAACGAGTGGAATGGGCAATTTTTTACGCCTGACAACATATGCAGGATGATGGCATTAATGGCAGGACCGTATGACGAAACAATTATTCAAAAGAAAGGCTATATAACTATTAACGAACCGAGCTGTGGCTCTGGGACAATGGTCATAGCAGCCGCATGGGCAATGCAACAGCGTAATATGGAATATCAAAAAAACGCTTTATTTATCGCTCAGGATATTGATATTCGTTGTGTCTGGATGGCGTATATTCAGTTTTGTCTATATCGAATTCCGGCAGTTGTAATACATGGCAACACGTTAACTTGCGAAGAATGGTCAAGGTGGTATACACCATATTTTTGGAAAATTATAGGAGGTAAGAAAAATGAATCTATTTGACCTTATTTTATATTCAACTTTTAGTAGGGTTTTATTTGATGAAACCATAACTGAATCGGTAAAGCAAATCCGTTACGAAGCCCTTCAGCAACTTAGTCATATACTGACTTTTTACAAAGAAAAAGGATATGACGATAGATTGTTGATGCCGATTGCAGAAAAGAAGTGCGAGATGATATTAAATTGCAATTCTAAAACTGAAATGGATAAGATTATAAAACCCAAGTGTCCGCACTACAATGGGAATAAGTTTGTTCCAGGAGAGTATAACGTACTGGAAGAAGAACTCATTGGATGGAGTCAAGCTTCGCTTACGGCACCACTTAACGACGCTGGATTTAAACGCTTTATGGAAGTGTTTATGTTAGTGTTTCCAGACGATTACAAAAGAATACTTGGTGCACAAGTAGGAGGATTAAAGGATGACGGTTCTCATTGATAACCTTAACCAAATCGAAAAGGATATTCCGACATTATCGTTTGATGACGTAGACCATATGTATGGAACCGGAAGAAGTTCAACTTATCTTAAAAATGGGTATGAGAGAGTCGTTAAATACCGAAATGGCGTCATGACGAGAGTTGGGGATTTTGAAGAGTCGGTTTGGGAAGAACTGATTGTGCGAATGATTAAGCGCGATAACGAAGAAACCTTGTATCAACAACTGTATGAGTGGGTGAAAGAATCCATCGTGTGGGCGAAAGAAGATAAGGAAGTTAAGAGTTATACGTTAAAGTTGTTTGCTGCGAGAATCTTTGATAATCCGGAGTGGTGTGATTATTATCAGTTTAACAGGAAATATCGTCCTGATAAGATAGATAAAAATTAAAGGAGGGCATACGTATGTCAAAAATTAGTGTAAAAGTTCCTGGTGGAAGTATCGTTGCTTCAATTGCTGGTGATACCGATTATCCAGGGATTGACGTTGAATTCGTTGCAGATAACGATACGGGAGAAAATTTAAGCCGTCCAAGAGTGTTGTTTGAAAAACCTAAAGACGGGGAGCTTCGTTTGTTAGTCTGGAATGATAAAGACAACGAAGATTACACAAAAGAAATTACATTTAATTAAAGGAGGTTTTGCATTAATGAATGCGAATAATTTAGAAAGCCATAATAATTATGGCAAAGTTTTAGCGGAGTCTAGTTTAGGCTCCGCTTTGCTTACTCGGAGGTATGAATATGAGTGCTGAGATTTATTACAAAAAAGCGTATATAAAAGTCGGTGACAAGTTTATACCGATGGTAAATCATGGTTCCACTAATTGTTGGGAATTAAACTGGCGTGGACGTCATGTTCCCGAAAAAAATTGGAGTGTTCTTGGCTATGGTTCTAACGGTGTGTTGTTCTCTAAAACTGAAATGGAATCTTTAGCAAAAGAATATGAAGGTTACAGCGCAGATAATACGGGAATACTAAAATCAAGGAATCGTGGATTTGGAATTGGAGAGTTTGAAAAATGGATTCTTGCAGGTATGCGTTCGGCCTTAACCGTTGAAGATTACGTTGGGGC
>JAGASB010000002.1 GCA_017621955.1 Clostridia bacterium
ATGCGTAAACATCCTTATTGCTTTTAATATTAGAAATATTCGCAACTGTCGTGCTATCATCTAAAGGCTTCCAAGCATTAAGATAATATTCGTAAATGCAACTATTAGCATAGTCAAGAAGTAGTTCACCTTCTTTTGCGGGTGTTTTTGTTGCAACGGCTTCTTGACCTTCTTCAACTTCAAGTTGTTCTATTAAAGTTGTTTTATCATCTTCATAGAAGTTTACGTAGTGGAAGAAAGTAGTGTTTTCTGGTAAGTTTTCTCTTGTCCCAAGGTCAAACTTATTGTAAACGTTAAATTGCGCATCAGTAGTTAAGCCTGCTGCAACTTTAGCTTGTAAAATGCTATATTCTTCTGCACTATCAACGTTGATAGGGTAATCTTCTGTACCAAACCAAGTTTTGTACGGACTAGTTTCTCTATCAAGAATTTCCGAAGCAAGAGATGCATCCTCATCACTTTCAGAAAGAACTGATGCGCGTGCTACCTGATATTGACTTCTAGTATTGTTAGCTATATCACCATCAAAGAATGATGCATATTCATAAGCAGTATTACTATCAGTAGTAGTTGCAATACAACCAACCGCAACAAAGTCTAAATCAAATTGGTCTTTAGTAATGTTGGCATTATTTACAACTGCAAGATTTGATAAAACTGCGTTCGCATAGTAGTAGCCGTCGTCTTCATAAACTTTATTAACGTCGTCAATTTGAATTTCAATTTTCTTTGAAAGTTCTTGATACTTGCCTGCGTTTTCAGTTTGGTTAAGAGCATCAAAATATGTTTTCGGCGCTACAAGAACTGAAAGGTCAACGCTATCATCAGTGTCGTTAGTAAAAATTCTGTCGTAAACGTTTTGTCCCATTTGAACACGGAAACGAAGACCGTCTTTTGTTAGCGCAATTGATGCCCCTTTTTCCATAACGAAAGCATCGCTATCTACCGTTGCGTTTACCTTTGAGATATTGAAAGAAAATGCGAAAGAAAGACTTAAGCAAAGAACCAATGCTGAAACAAGTATAACTAAAATTTTATTTTTTAATGTTTTCATATTATTCTCCTCCCTATTAATCCCAATCCTCAGTATCTACGTTAAAATCGTAGCCTTCCTTGCCTAAAGACGAACTCAAAACGTCTTCACACACGGAAATAATTTGCACTTGCGGACTTTGGTAGTCCGACTTCTTACCTTGAACCATTTTCATAGTTCCCCTCCTAAAAAATTTTTTTCGGTTTTTACACCGTAAGAGCCTTTATAAAATTTTTTATTTTAAATGCGTAAATCACCCGAAAAATTTTTCGGGTAAATTATCGCTTATTTCAAATATCATCCAGCCGTTACGTTAATAACGGTTACATCAGTAACTACAAAGTGTGTTGAAGTTGGGTATCCAACCCAGTCTGCGCAAAGACGGAATAGTTTAAAATCTTTCGCAGCAGCGGTACCGGCATATTTCCCTATGTGGAATCTATAAGTACTTCCTTCAACCAATTCACCTTTAATAGCGCTACCACCTAATTGTGCCGCAGCTACGAAACCATCAGAATTAAATGCTTGAACATGAAAACTACCAGCAACTTTTACGTCATTACCTAACGTCAGGTATAAGTAAGTGTTAACTGTAACTTCCTTGGCTTCTTTGAATGTAAAGCCCATCTTCGGCCAGAAATCTGAAGCTTGAGTATTAATTTTAGAATTTGCGTTCCAACGTAATACGCCGTTTACATAATATGGCATTGCATAAGTCGGGTCGTTAAACGCATTCTTATCAGGGTTGTAGTTACCATTAACTTCAGCAGCTTTTCCAATGAAGGTAGAATTACCAACTGTATATTCAAAAGTATCTTCAACTTCTGTTAAGTTCTTTACCTGGTCTGAAGAATATACTTTAGCCTTTGAGAAATATACAGTACCAGCCAAGCCTGTAGTATCACCCGCCCAATTACCATTACTATCTCTTTCGAACAACCTACTAAAACCGCCGTCAGCAACAAAGTCAGCTGCGCTCCAAATAACCATAGTCCATTGTCCCTTTAAACATCTCTGTCTATGTGTATTCCCTAAAGAAATATCTATAATATCAGAAGCAGTATCGTTATAAACGCAGAATACAACGTAATCACCTTGGTTGAATTCATACTCGGCTGTATTCCAATAAATACATTCATCTTCTTG
>JAGASB010000169.1 GCA_017621955.1 Clostridia bacterium
GAGAGTGGAGGGGGAATCGTTACGGACAAGCGTAGTGAGCGAGTCCACAATGACGCACAAAATTTAGAACCGGAGGGATTAAAAGGTAATATAGAGTAAAACCATATTGGGACGCCAATTCCGGTTAAGCTTTATATTATCAACCCTCCGGTTTTATTAATTTTTATGGAGAATAAATATAATGAAAAATAAAAAGAAGAAAAAGGGAATGAATTATACTTCTATGAAGTGCCCGTATTGCGGAAGTACGGTTGAATATAGAAGTGCGGAAGGAATTTATAAAGAAAATCATAAAGACGTTATGCTGTATGTTTGCACGAATTATCCTGAATGCGATGCATACGTTAGGGTTCATGAGGGGACTAATAAGCCCGTTGGAACGTTAGCGAACGCAAAACTCAGAGCAATGCGATTAGAAGCGCATAAGCTTTTGGATAAAATTCAGCGTAAGGGCATAATGACCAAAAACGAATGTTATCAGTGGATTGCGAATACAATTATGGCGCCGCTTTCACAAGCCCATATTGGATATCTCGGCGAATATTATTGTCAGATAGTGATTGATGAAAGCAAGAAACTGTTGAATAGGAAAAAATCAAAAAACCAATTAGGGCAAAAATCCTTAGATAAAGGGAGGGTTGCGTCGTGAAAGGTTTGAAAAAAATTAATAGGACCGGTATTAAAAGAGTTAGCTTGCTTTTGATACCGGTCTTTTTTGCGTTTATAGTGTTTTTGCTTTTTAGATTTGTGTTTATTATAGGCTATGTTCCAAGCGAATCTATGGAGCCGACATTAAAAACCGACAGTTATATTTTTGGGGTTAGAGTTTATAAAAATATTGAAGTAGGAGATATAATTATTTTTGAACATGACGGAACTGTAATGGTAAAAAGAGTTGCTGCTGTTGGTGGGGAAACAATAGTGGAAAATGGGCAGGTATTTGTTGTTCCTGAAGGTGCATATTTTGTTATGGGGGATAATAAAGATAATTCCTATGATTCAAGGTTTTGGGAAGAACCATTTGTTTTTGAGAATGATATAATAGCAAAGGTTCTATCTTAAAATTGTATAACGAAATGCATTTTGGCGAAATTTGGAGCATTTTAGCGAAATGATAACGAAAATAAAACGAAAATTTTCCTTGATAACGAAATTTTGGCGAAATGATAACGAAATGCTCTTGACTTATTTCGTTATGTATGATATACTTAAATCACAAAAATCCTTAGGGGGTTAATATGAAATTTATTACCAGTCAAGAAGCTTCAATAAGATGGGGAATTACTACGAGAAGAATTCAGCAAATGTGCAAGAATGGCGAGATTAATGGTGCAAAAAAAGAAGGTAAGTTTTGGATGATTCCAGAAGACACCGAATGTCCAACTAATGTTACCGATAAAGTTGTGAATACCCAAAAAGGTAAAAAGAAAAAACCATTGCCTATTGGTATTTCTGATTTTAAGAAGGCAACGTCTGATTATTATTACGTAGATAAAACTTTATTGATTCGTGACTTCATAGATTCTAAGCCTCAAGTGTCTTTATTTACAAGACCACGCCGTTTTGGTAAAACTTTAACTATGGATATGCTTAGACTTTTCTTCGAAAAGACAGATGAAGACACGTCTAAATATTTCAAAGATAAAGCAATTTGGGGTTGTGGGGATTATTATACTGCGTATCAAGGTCAATATCCTGTTGTATTCTTAACGTTTAAAGATGTTAAATGTGCAACTTGGGAAGATACCTACGACAAGATTTCTAAATTAATTGCTTTAGAATTTTTACGTCATGGAGAACTTGAAACTAGTTCAAAATTAAACGCTTATGAGAAGGAACAATATATTAACTTGTCTAGAGGAAAAGCTAATGAAGTTGATTATCAAATGTCCTTGCAAGTATTGTCGTTGTTGCTCTATAAACATTATGGCAAAGAGTGTGTCGTTATAATTGACGAATACGATACACCGATTCAACAAGGCCATACCTGCGGTTTCTATGAGCAAATCATAGATTTTATGAGAAGTTTCTTCTCAGGTGGGCTCAAGGATAATACTTATTTGGCGTATGGATTCTTAACTGGTATTTTAAGGGTTGCGAAAGAAAGCATCTTCAGTGGCTTAAACAATTTAAAGATTAATTCAATTCTTGATGAAGCTTATAGCCAATTCTTTGGATTTACCAAAGATGAAGTTAAAAAGATGCTTGAGTATTATGGTGTGGAAGATAAGTATCAAGAAGTATGCGATTGGTATGATGGATATCTTTTTGGTAATACTGAAATCTTCAACCCTTGGTCAGTAATCAACTATATTTCTGATAAATGTTTCCCGAAAGCATTTTGGCAATCTACAGGAAGTAATGATATAATTGGTGAAATTATATCGTCGGCGACGACTGAAGTAACGGAAAACCTTCAAAGATTATTAATGGGGAAGAAGGTAACAACGTATATTGATACAAACGTTATTTATCCAGAGGTCGTTACAAATCCTCACAGTGTATATAGCTTCTTATTGATTGCTGGATATTTGAAGGTTGATAAGATTTACCCTCAGAACGATGGGAACTATATGTGTGACGTTGCAATACCAAACAAAGAGATTGC
>JAGASB010000025.1 GCA_017621955.1 Clostridia bacterium
AGGGTGGTTTTCTTTAAGCACTGTTTGTTTTTCATCAGCGCTCATTCTTGCAAATAAATTTTTAAGTCTTGCTTCTCTGGTCGCTTGGACCTTTTTCATTGAGTCAAGCTGTTCCTTAGTATAATTATACATTATTTTATACCTCCCTTACTTTTCAATTTCTCTATTGTTGTAAAGTTCTTTAAGTTCTTCAACAGGTTTATTCATAAGCGTTTCGATAAGTTCTTTATAAACACCTTCGTCGATTTCCTTAACCCTATCTATAAGGTGCATAGATTCGGGTGCAATATACTTGCCGTATAAACGTCTTGCAAGAACTGCAACCTGCGGATGTGAAATACCAGCAGGACAACGTGAAGAACATACGCCACACATTACACAGTCGAAAGATTCTTCCGCACAGTTAGCAAAGTCGCCCCTTTGTGCGTATGCGATGTATTGCATAACGTTAAGACCTTGCGTACAAGCTTTGGTACAAGCGTTACAACCTACGCACGCATAAATTTCGGGGTAAAGTTGCATCATAATCTGTTCGCCCGTCTTAACCTTTTCAATATCGTAAACTTGTTTTACGAGTGGGAAGAAAGGAAGCGTTGCAACGTACATATCGTTTTCAACTTTTTGTTGGCAAGCAAGACAAGCGTGAAGCTCTCTATCGCCTTTGATACGGTATATGGTAGAACAAGCACCGCAAAATCCGTTTCTGCAACCGCAACCACGAACTAATTGATAGCCGGCGTATTCCATAGCCTTCATTATGGTAAGGCTTTCGGGAACTTCATACTTTTTACCGAAAAAATAAACGTTAACCATTTTTTCCATTTGTTTTATCTCCTTATTAATACTCATCGGGAAGTGCGTCAAGCTCATCCATTCTAAACACCGGACCGTCTTTACAAACGTATTTTGAACCGACGTTACAACGTCCGCATTTACCTATCCCGCATTTCATTCTTAATTCAAGCGTGGTATATACTTGTTTTTTATCAAACCCTAGTTCGCCTAGTCCTTGAAGCGTGAACTTAATCATTATCGGCGGACCGCAAAGTACAGCCGTCTTGTTAGGTTCAAAGCCAAGTTCTTTAACGTAAGTAGGAACGAAGCCAACGTGTCCGTCCCAACCTTCTTGTTCACGGTCAATCGTTAAGTGAACGTTTACCGTGGGGTCGTTTTTCCATTCGTCTATGATTTCTTTATAGAAAACTAAGTCGTCTTTACTTCTTGAACCGTAAACTATATCAACCTTACCGTAGTTTGCCCTATTGTCACGAACGTAGTTAATAACCGAACGAACGGGCGCAAGACCGATACCACCTGCGATAAAGAGCATATCTTGACCCTTAAACGCTGTTTCTACGGGGAATCCGTTTCCATACGGTCCACGAACGGTAATCTGTTGACCGACTTCGGCAGCGTGTATCCAAGAAGTTACGCAACCGCATTTTTTGATTGAAAATTCAACGTAGTCGGGGTTTGTCGGTGATGACGTTATAGAAAACAACGCTTCGCCGATACCAGGCATTGAAAGCATAGCACACTGACCAGGTTTGTGTATGAACGGCTTTTTGCCGTCAAGCGTTAAAACTCTAAACGTTTTAACGTCAGGTGTGTCTTGCCTTATATCAGTTATTTGACATACGGTTGGAATTAAAGGTTCTCTTATATCAGTCATTTTCTTTTCCTCCAAGCGTTTTCATTACTTTAACGATATTCATTGATATCGGGCACTTGCTAACACACCTTCCACAACCAACGCAACTAAACATACCGTCGTTGTTGGTGGGGAAATATACTAACTTGTGCATAAATCTTTGACGGAAACGTTCCATTTGAGTAAGTCTTGGTTGACCTGCACTCATCTTTGTAAAGTCAGAGTACATACAAGAGTCCCAACAACGGAAACGTTCTACACCACTCTTAGTCTTAAAGTCTTTAATATCGTAGCACTGACAAGTCGGACATACGAACGTACAAGTTCCACAACCCAAACAGCTTTCGGATAACGATTTCCATTCGGGGCTGTTAAAATATTCATCCGTCTTATCTGCACCAAACGCATCAGCCTTTAAGTCTTTTAAGGGCAATTTATCCATAATTTCGTTAATTGCCTTTTGTTGTGCTTTAACTGCGCTATCGTCAGTAGGTTCAGTAACCGATTCAAGTTTAGCCATAAGCGCTTTGCCCTTTTCGGTCTTAGCGTCAAGATAAAGCGCATCTTCGGTTTTATAGCAAACTATGTCACCTGCGGGTGCAGACGGGTCGATGCCAAACGTCTTACAAAAACAAGTTTCAGCAGGGCGTGCACACGCCATCGAAACGATTATGCCGTGTTCACGACGGTTTTTATAATAACTGTCAACGGGTTCTGCAAGGAACACTTTATCTAAGACTTCTAAACTTTGAACGTCACAACCACGAACACCGAATACAACGAAATCTTCGCTTTCTTCACGAATATCAATTATTTCTATATTCTTGCCTTGGGTTTTGAACGCCATAAGACTTTCGGTTTGTGGAAAGAAAAAATCCTTTGCACTGCGGTCGGTCTTTAACGCATCGCTCATTTTCATACCGTCTGCGTATTTCTTGTACGCAACCCTACCTTTTTCAAGGTCAACGGGAATATATAGCGTTGCATTGTTTGAAATTTCATTAAACAATGCACTAACATTATTTAAATTACATTTACGCATAATTAGTTATCCCCCTTTTTAACAGCATCACCAGGTTCGATATCTTCTTTGGTGTAATTTACAAGGGGTGCACGGCTACCAACTTCTTCACCGGCTTGATAGTCGCCGTAAAATTCGTTGATGTCTTTAATGAACTTACGGTTCAAAAGGTGAAGCGGAATGTGTTGCGGACATACCCTTGAACATTCCCCACAGTCAGTACAACGTCCAGCAACGTGGAATGCACGGATAATGTGGAACATCTGTTCTTCAAAACTGTTTGCAGGCGACTTGTTTTCTACGCCTGAGTTGGGGTTATCGAACACGCACTTTTCACAAGTACAAGCAGGACAAGCATCTCTACAAGCGTTACAACGAATACAGCGTGAAAGTTCGTTTTGCCAGAAAGCAAATCTTTCGTCAGCACTCATCGCTTCAAGTTTAGCGACTTCGTCAAAGCGGTTGTTATCAACAACGTCCCCTTCATCGCCCATAAGTTCATCGTAAGCAACGTGCTTTTTGCTCTTGCAGTTAAGACAACGTTCAGCAAGAACGTCAGCCTTGTTGACTTCTTTAACACCGTCGTATAAGGTATCTACCTTTAACGTATCGGCACTTGTGTCAACACTAACCACACCGTCGCCCACTACACTTTTAATTTTGTTTATATCCACCATACCGTCGCAAGGTATACCAACTGCATACACTTTTTCACGGTCAAAGCGGTGTTCGGTAAGAAGTTGGTTAAAGCTGTATGTATCACACGGCTTTAAGAAAACCAAAACTTTACCGTCTTTTTTGCTTTCTTTTACAAGATATTTTGAAAAGTTTGCACCACAAAAATCATCGAAAATGAAATCTTTTTGCATTTGCTCTACGTTTTCAAACACAGCGGGCGTAACGTCGTAAGAAAATTCGCCCTTTTTCCAGCCAAGGACTCTATTTACAATCCCGTCTGATAAAAGTTTTTGTGCTTTTTCAATAAGCATATCACGGGTTATCTTTTGCATCTTAAATCCTCCAACCTCTTATTTTCACCAAGCGATGCAACTTTTTCAGCAAAATCGTTCATCGTTGCAGCAAATTTAGCACCTTCGGCTGCGGAAACCCATTCCACACGCGTACGGTCTCTTTCAATTCCAAGATAGTCAAGCATAGAGAACAAAAGCGCCATTCTACGTCTTGTAAAATAGTTGCCCGACGTGTAGTGGCAATCGCCTGGGTGACAACCACAAATGATTACGCCGTCAGCACCACGCTGAAATGCACGAAGTATGAACATTGGATTAACACGGCACGAACAAGGTACTCTAATTACCTTAACTTCTGCGGGATAAGAAAGTCTGTTGCTACCGGCAAGGTCCGCACCTGCATACGAACACCAGTTACAGCAAAAAGCTACTATTTTAGGTTTATATCCGTTTACTTGCATATTGCATCAACCTCCGCCATAATTTGTTTGCTTGCAAAGCCTTTAAGGTCCATTGCGCCCGACGGACAAGCAACCGTACACGCACCGCAACCTTGACATATCGCTTCGTTTACTTGTGCTACACGACGGATAAGCGTCGTTCTATTCGGTCCACGGAATTCTTTATCGACGTAACTGATTGCGCCGTAAGGACATACTCTTTCACAGCTTGAACAGCCGTTACACATCATTTCATCTGAATGTGCTACGCACGGGTTACCCGTAAGTTTATCTTTTGCAAGAAGTCCGATAACTTTTGCAGCGGCTGCGCCTGCTTGCGAAACGGTTTCGGGAATATCTTTGGGACCTTGACAACAACCCGAAAGGAACACGCCAGCCGTTGGGCTTTCAACCGGACGGAGTTTGGGGTGTGCTTCGGTAAAGAAGTCGTTAGTATCCATACTTGCAGTAAGCATAGTAGCAAGCGGTCTTGCTGACTTATCGGGTTCAATTGCTGCAGCAAGAACAACAAGGTCAGCGTCTATTTTGATTTGTTTATTTGCGATAAGGTCAGAACCTTGAACGATAAGTTTATCGCCTTCGGGTGAAACCTTACCAACCATACCTTTAATATAATGTACACCGTAATCTTCAACTGCACGGCGGTAGAATTCATCAAAATTCTTACCGGGCGTTCTAACGTCAATATAGAAAACGTATACGTCGGTATCAGGATATTTATCACGGGTAAGCATAGCGTGCTTAGCCGTATACATACAACATATTTTAGAACAGTATTCCTTACCCTTTTCCGCACAAGACGAACAACGTGAACCCACACATTGAACGAAAACCAAAGTATGTGGGTGTTTGCCGTCTGACGGACGTAAAAGTTTACCTGCGGTAGGTCCTGCTGCGTTCATAAGACGTTCAAATTCAAGCGAAGTGATAACGTCTTTACTTTGACTGTAAGCAAATTCATCAAACTTATCCATACTGATAGGATTAAAGCCTGTTGCAGCAACGATTGCGCCGTACTTTTCTTCAATGAATTCGTCTTTTTGGGTGTAGTCGATTGCCTTTGCGGTACAAACCTTAGAGCAAACGCCACACTTGCCCGTTTTAAGCATAGTACAGTAGTTTGGGTCGATAGTAGCAACCTTTGGAACTGCTTGCGCAAACGGAATATAGATAGCACGCTTATTGTCCATACCTAAGTTAAAATCATTGGGAACTTTCTTTTGCGGGCACTTTTCAGTACAAAGTCCGCAACCCGTACAAACGTCTTCTTTAACGTAACGTGCTTTCTTTCTAATCTTAACGTTGAAGTTACCCACGAAGCCTTTAACTTCTTCAACTTCACTGTAAGAGAAAATCCTAATTTTTTCGTGTTGAGCAACGTCAACCATCTTTGGCGTAAGTATACAAGCCGCACAGTCAAGCGTCGGGAACGTCTTGTCAATTTGCGCCATTTTACCACCGATAGTCGGTTTCTTTTCAACGATATCTACTTCAAAGCCTGCGTCAGCAATGTCAAGCGCAGTTTGAATACCTGCGATACCGCCACCGATAACCAATGCACGCTTAGTTACAGGGCTTTCACCTGGCATAAGCGGTGCGTTAAGGTTTACCTTTGCAATGGCAGTTCTACCTAAAACGATTGCCTTTTCAGTACCTTCTTCAATATCTTTATGTATCCAAGAACACTGTTCACGGATATTTGCAATTTCAACCATATACGGGTTGATACCTGCGGCAGCCGCTGTTTTTCTAAAAGTTGCTTCGTGCATTCTTGGCGAACACGAACATATTACAAGACCTGTAAGATTATGTTCTTTAATGGCTTGTTTTATAAGTTCTTGCCCTGCCTGTGAGCACATATACTGGTAGTTGGCTGAATGAACTACGCCCGGTTCGTTTTTTAAGGCTTCTGCGACCTTAACAACGTCAACCGTTGCGGCGATGTTGCTTCCGCACCAACATACGAATACTCCTATTCTCTGCATTTGTATTCTCCTTTTTACTTACTGTATTTCCTCAATGCGCTAACTATTGCCTGTTGTGGCAAATCTTCGTCCAAAAGTGCGGGGATATCGTCGGCTTTCAAGTGATTTGCACCTTGCTGACGAACAGCCGCAAGACGAACTGCTTCAACTAACTTTGCAGGTTCAACACCCCTCGGGCATCTGTCTACGCAAGCAAAGCAAGTAAGGCAACGGTAAATTGACTTTGACTTTAATAACGGTTCAATATCACCCGATTCAACCATATAAACAAATTGATGGGGATGATATTCCATTTCATCGTAAGCAGGGCAAGTTCCCGAACATTTTCCGCACTTCATGCACTTTCTGGGATTTACGCCACTGCGACGGATAATCTCATCACAAAGCTTCTTGTTGGAATTTTCCATATTGCTACTCCTTTATTCCGAAAGCTTCGGCAAGCAATTCGGTAATGTATACTACGGGCAATTCTGCACCGTTCTTTACAAGATTATAACGGCAAAGCGGACAAGCGGTAACTATAACTTCCGCACCCTTTTCCTTTGCGTTAAGCATAACCTTACGGCTCTTTTCTTTTGCTAAATCTTTACTTTCAAGCGTTATATAACCGCCACAACATTCGTTGCGGTAAGCATAAACGACGGGTTCTGCGCCGAGCGCACGGATAAGGTCTTCCATAATCGTGGGATTTTCCACGTCGTCCATTGCCATAACTTTGCCAGGGCGAAGAAGAAGACAGCCGTAGTACGCTGCTATCTTTTTACCCGTAAGCGGATTGACAACCTTTTCTTTAATCTTGTCAAAACCAACCACGTCACGCAAGAGTTCAAGATAGTGGTAAATTTTGGTTTCACCATTATACGCCTGTTCTGGCGCATTATAATTGTTTACACGCAAATTGAAGTCCGCATTGTTCTTCATTGCGTCGTTGGTCTGTTTAATAACGTTGTGACACGCTGAGCAAACCGAAACCAAGGGTTGACCCTTTTTATCTGCTTCGATAAGCGCCCTTACGGAAGAAAGCTTTGTCGCTATTTCATCCGTGCTTGTTGTAAACACACCGCCACAGCACTGCCAATTTTCAATCTCTTCAAGCGTTACGCCTAAAACTTCGGCACATTTTCTTGCATAAGTATCAAGGTCTTTTGCTTTGTTTTTTAGGGTACAGCCGGGAAAATAACTAACTTTCATTTGCTTTATATTGCTCCTTAAACCATATTTTCGGGGTGGAAAACTTCATCGAATTTTTCTGCCGTTAAGAATCCAAGTTCTACGCAAGCCTGCTTTAACGAAACACCGTCTTTATAAGCCTTCTTTGCCGTCTTTGCCGCATTTTCATAACCGATATACGGATTAAGTGCGGTAACAAGCATCAAAGAGTTATGAAGATTGTGGTCCATCTTTTCACGATTTGCCTTTATGCCGACTGCGCAGTTATCGTTAAACGAAACGATTGCTTCTGATAAAAGTCTTGCCGATTGCAAGAAGTTGTATATGCAAACGGGCATAAACACGTTGAGTTCAAAGTTGCCTTGCGATGCAGCCATTCCAACAGCAACGTCGTTACCCATTACTTGAACGGCAACCATAGTAACCGCTTCACATTGCGTGGGATTAACTTTACCAGGCATTATTGACGAACCGGGTTCGTTTTCGGGAATAAATATTTCACCTAAACCGTCACGAGGTCCGCTTGCAAGCCAACGCACGTCGTTTGCAATCTTCATCATATCCGCAGCAAGTGCCTTGATTGCACCGTGTGCAAACACGATTTCGTCTTTACTTGTAAGGGCGTGGAATTTGTTACCTGCCGTAACGAATTTTCTGCCCGTAATTTCACTTACCTTTTCAGCAACTAGCGTATCGAAACCCTTAGGCGCATTTAAGCCCGTTCCAACAGCCGTTCCACCAAGTGCAAGTTCAGCAAGCGGTTTAACTGAAAGTTTTAAAAGTTCAACGTCACGCTCTAAACTCGTTCTCCAACCACTGATTTCTTGACTGAAAGTAATGGGCGTTGCATCTTGAAGGTGTGTTCTACCACACTTAACAATACCTTCGTGTTCTTTTTCAAGACGAACAAAGGTTGCAATCAACTTTTCAACTGCGGGGATAAGTTTATCTTCAATAGCAGAAACTGCTGAAATGTGCATTGCCGTCGGGAAAGTATCGTTTGACGACTGACTCATATTGATATCGTCGTTGGGGTGAAGAATTTTTTCACCTGCAATTTCGTTACCCCTATTTGCAATAACTTCGTTTGCGTTCATATTCGACTGAGTACCAGAACCCGTCTGCCATACGACTAACGGGAAGTGGTCGTTAAGCGCCCCACTTATAACTTCATCACAAGCCTTAGTAATAGCGTCGAGTTTTTTGTCCGTCATCTTTTCGGGACGAAGTGCGTGGTTAGCAAGCGCCGCTGCTTTTTTAAGCACACCGAACGCACGGGTAATTTCACGGGGCATAATTTCAATGCCAACGCCAATCCTAAAATTTTCAGACGAACGTTGAGTTTGCGCTGCCCAATAACGGTCTTTTGGGACTTTCATTTCACCCATTGAATCGTGTTCTATACGGTAATCCATAATCTACTTATCTCCTTTACTTTTTCGTTATATCGGGTGACAAAGCATATCACTTTCCCACCCGAACTTAAAAAAGACATTATTTTTCTCATTGTTTTAGGTTTATATTATAACAAAAAAGTCCTTTATTGTAAAATATTTGCCCCCGCTTTTAAACATAAAAAAATATAAAAAAAGCATATTGACATAACAAAATTGTTATATTGCTTAGTTTTTAGTGGGCAAATTACCAATTCATTCCCATTAAAAGTAGGACAATAAATTTTATTTTTATATTGCGTTTTGTTGCAACGCTTGGTTTTTTGTGATAAAATATGTGCGTTCAGTAGGTGCGATATGATTAAAAGTGGCTTAAATTTTAAAAAGGGAATAAAAGACGGTTTGCCCATAGGTTTAGGGTATTTGTCGGTATCTTTTGCGTTCGGTGTACAAGCAAGTATTGCCGGCGTTCCTTTGCTTATGTCCGTTTTTATATCAATGACAAACCTTACTAGCGCAGGTCAACTTGCAGGGCTATCCATAATAGCGGCGGTTGGAACTATACTTGAAATGGTGCTTACTCAACTTGTCATAAACGCTAGGTATTTTCTAATGAGTATCACCCTTTCACAAAAACTTGACGGAAGTTTTACTACGGGACATAGATTGCTTTGTTCAGCATTTGTTACCGATGAAATTTTTGCAATAGCCGCAGCAAAGCCAAAGACGTTTGGCAGAAAATACTTTTACGGTTTAGTTATCTTGCCATACTTTGGTTGGGCTCTTGGCACACTTTTGGGCGCTGCCGCAGGCGACGTTTTGCCTATAAGCATAACCAATGCACTTGGAATAGCGCTGTACGCAATGTTTATAGCAATAATCGTTCCCCCTACTATAAAAGTAAGGGGCGTTGCCGTTGCCGTCAGCATTTCAATAGCACTGAGTTGCACGTTCTATTTCGTGCCGATATTTAGCGTACTATCCGAGGGATTTAGGTACATAATAAGTGCGCTCATCGCATCGGCTGTAACTGCGGCGTTCTTTCCCGTCAAATCGGCAGAGGAGGACGCATAAATGGACTTAACAGTTATGGCACTTATGATAATCGTTATGGCGGGCGTTACCTACCTTATCCGAATGATACCTTTTGTATTCTTTCGCAAAAAAATTAAGTCACGTTACGTTCTAAGCTTGCTTTATTACGTTCCGTACGCAGTATTATCAGCAATGACCTTTCCGTATATTTTTTATCAAACGGGTAACGTTTTAACTGCAATAATCGGAACAGCAGTTGCTCTTATTGCGTCCGTTTGCAAACGCTCACTTTTAACCGTTGCGATTTTATCCTGTCTATCAGTATTTATTTTCGGTTTTATTTTAGTATAATTTCACAAAAAACATAAAACGGATGCGTTTTTTACACGCACCCGTTCGTTTTTTTATTTTATCAAAGACAATAATTCGCTAGGCGTTTTAGCAAATTTTTTTGCCCCAACGTTTTGTAGTTGCTCTTTACTTCTATTCCCCCAAAGCACCGCCACGGGAACAGCCCCTGCGTTTATGGCAGTTAATACGTCCGTTTCCCCGTCCCCAACAACGTAAGCGTTTTCGGGCGTTACGCCGTATTCTGAAATAATATTTAAAACTTCTTTTGGTGACGGTTTACATCTATCAGTTCCACCAACTGCGGATATTTTGTCAAAGTTTAATTGGGTTAGGTATTTGGGAATAAACGGCAAAAGTTCTTCTTCGGTTTTATTAGTAAATGCACACACTATATACCCACGGGATTTTAAACTATTAATAGCATCTTTCATACCATCAAAAACTTTTGTTTTTTCAGTGCCCTTAACTTTAACTATATCCGTATAATAATCCCAAATTTCACTTGCCTTTTCATCGTTAACTTGCCCTAAAACAGAACGCACTAATGAAGTGCTAGCAAGTCCTACCGCTTTACTGACAACTTCATACGGATAAGACTTATACCCAAAATGTAAAAACGCTTGATTTAAGCAATCTGCAATATCTTCAAGCGTGTCAAGCACCGTTCCGTCCAAATCAAAGAAAATTACCTTTTTCATCTAACCGTACCAACTATAATTTTTATTTATTATATCACATCAATCAAACAAACACAAACGAAAACGTTTAATCAATCAAAAACGTTGCCCGCAACTACTAAATTTACGCCCTCTGCAAAATCCTTGCAAACAACGTCGCCTATTTTTACAAAATCAGCACAAATTACCGTGTTAAGTTTTTCCATAAGAGTAAACAACTCTACTTTTTTTACAGGTGCGTCGGTTTTTACAGGTACAAGTTTTCCCCCTACGCTTTTTACGGTAGACGTAAGTATCCTTTTAGGACAAACCACTTCATTTTGTGCATAAATTTTTCCACGAGGACAAGTGTTTCCTGAAACTGAAATTACCTTTCCATCTTCTATCAAAACTTTAATTTCGCAACCCATAGGGCACTCTGTACAAACGACTTCTTTAACCATTATTTACCTCCAAAGACACGGTTACGTCACCTTTAAGCGCCTTGACCTTTTGTTGCGACAATGTAATCGTTTCCATTTCCCCAGGAAGAGCAATTTTCTTTTTCTTTACGGCTATATTTTCTCCCTCACAATTCACTTTTATCGTGCAATTTTTAAACACGTTTTTAACCCTAAAAAACAGCTTAACGTCACCTTTACAATTCCTATTTATTTTTTGCGGAAGAACATAACTTACGTTATCACCACAACTGCAATTTACAGCGTCACGCAAAGCACTTCCGTTCTTAGCGTATTCCGCCGCCGAAACGCCCGCAATTTCTGCTTCTTCTGAAACGAAATCAACCAAATCGTGAACGTGCAAAACGTTACCGCACGCAAATATTCCGTCAACCGAAGTTTCACGATTTTCATACACGGTTGCACCTTTTGTGTTTGGATAAATATCTATACCCGCGCTCTTTGTAAGTTCGTTTTCGGGAATAAGTCCAACAGAAAAGAGCACCGTATCACAAGAAAAATGTTTTTCCGTACCTTTAATTACTTTTTTGTTTTGGTCAACTTGTGAAATAACAACACCCGTAACCCTATCTTTGCCTTCAATTTTGGTTATAGTATGGCTTAGGTATAAGGGAATATTAAAATCGTCAAGACACTGAACGATGTTCCTTTTTAATCCGCTTGAATAGGGCATAAGTTCACAAACAGCGTGCACCTTTGCCCCCTCTAACGTCATACGCCTTGCCATTATAAGACCTATATCGCCAGAACCTAAAATAACGATTTTTTTTCCAGGCATATACCCCTTAATATTGACGTATTTTTGAGCCGTTCCTGCTGAATATAGTCCAGCAGGTCTAGTACCTGCAACGTTGAGAGCGCCCTTACTCCTTTCCCTACACCCCATAGCAAGAATTAAGGCTTTTGCCTTTAACGTAAAAACGCCCCGTTCTTCATTGATTGCAGTAATCGTTTTATCTTTACCTATTGAAAGCACGGTAGTATTAGTAAACACTGTTATATCACGAGTTTTAACTTCATCAATAAATCTTGCCGCATATTCAGGTCCTGAAAGACTTTCTTTAAATCTTGTAAGACCGAAACCATTGTGTATACATTGATTAAGTATCCCACCAAGAACTTTTTCACGCTCTACAATAAGCACGCTTGCACCACTGTCATAAGCCTTGATTGCCGCAGCAAGTCCGGCAGGACCACCACCGATAATTATAACGTCAAATTGATTCATTTGGTTCTCCCCGTAAGTAAATATGATTTTTTTCCACTCTTAGTAACTTTTTCAAGCGGAATATTAAGTTCCCGTGCTATAATTTCAGCAATTTGTGGCTGACAAAAACCACCTTGACATCTGCCCATACCAGACCTTGTTCTACGCTTTATAGCATCAATGGTATTAGCCTTTGGGTTGGTGCGAATAGCACGCACTATTTCGCCTTCGGTTATCTGTTCGCAACGGCAAATTATTCTACCGTATGCTTTATTTTGTTTAATTACTTGATTTTTTTGTTCAATCGACATCTTTTCAAAAAAGTTGTCAGGTTTTCTAATAGGATTAAAATCTTTCTTTTTTTCAAGCGTAATTCTTTTAGAAACAAGTTCTTCCACCACAAACTTTGCTATCGCTGGCGATGCGGTAAGACCAGGTGACTCAATGCCTGCACAGTTTATAAGTCCGTTTGCCACCTTGCTAAACTCCAAAATAAAATCGTGCCTATCACAGAATGCACGCGTCCCTGCAAAAGACGTAATAGTGTTGAAAAACGGCACGTTTTTACACATTGACATTGCCTTTTCACTTACTTCGTTAAGTCCTTCGGGACTTGTTTCAGTATTGCCGTCGTCAACCACCTCAGCAGTCGGTCCTAATAAAATATTTTGGTCAACAGTAGGTGTAACTAGTATACCTTTGCCCTTTTCAGTGGGTGTAAAAAACAAAGTGTGATTAACAAACCCACGGCTTTCTTTATCAAGAAGAATATATTCACCCTTTCTGCCTTTAATAGTAAACGAATAGTCGCCGAACAAATTTGCCACTTTTTCACTGCCTATTCCTGCGCAGTTGATAACAATTTTTGCGCTGACAACCTTTCCGTCGTCGCTAAAAAGTTTATATCCGTTATCTAAAACTTCAACTTTAATAAGATTGAATTCACTCATTAGTTGTGCGCCGTTATCCATAGCGTTGCCTATTGACGCAATGGTCAATTTATACGGACATACAATACCACCCGTAGGTGCGTAAAGCGCCCCCAACGCATTTTCTGAAATATTGACTTCTTTTTCAATTAGTTGTTCTTTATCTAAAATTTCAAGTCCAGGAACGCCGTTTTGTTCACCACGAACTTTAAGCGCTTCAAGCGTTTTTAATTGTTCAGTAGAAAAAGCAACCACAAGTGAACCGTTGTTTTTATACTCAACACCAAGTTCGTTTGCAACTTTTTCCATCATCTTGTTTCCAAGCAAGTTAAATTTTGCCTTTAACGAACCCACGGGCGCATCAAATCCAGCGTGAACTATCCCACTGTTCGCCCTACTTTGTCCCATCGCAACGTCACTTTCTTTCTCAAGCATACAAACGTGCAAATTATAGCGTGAAAGTTCACGCAAAATAAGTCCGCCTACTACTCCACCGCCAACGACACAAACGTCAAACATAAAAAATACCTTTTAATCCCTTGACAAATCATTTTTTTATATTATAATATAATCAATCAAACTAAGCAAAATTTTATTGCAAAATATAATATTTTACTCAAAACTGCTAAATTTGATTAAAATAAGCGCTCATAAATTACCAAAGGAGCAAAAATTATGAAAGATTTTCAAGAAAAAGAAATACTTGACCTTTTGCGCACGGAAAATTTTGTAAAGATTGAAAAACTATCGCAACTTCTATCTGTAAGTCCGTCAACCGTAAGACGTATGTTAGGTCAACTTCAAGCCCGTGGACTTATCAATCGCACTCGTGGTGGTGCAAGTATATGTGATGAAAAAAACTATTTTCCTAAGTTCGCTTTCCGTTCACACATGAACAGTTTTGAAAAGAAAAAAATTGCACTTTCTGCTATTAAACTAATTAAAAACGGGGACGTGATTTTTCTTGACGGCTCTACTTCGGCGTTTTTTATCGCAGAATATCTATCAGAATTTAACAATATAAAAGTTTTTACTAACGGCATAGACACCCTTTCCCTACTTGCCAAGTATAACATTAACGCATACTCAACGGGCGGACACGTATCACAAGAAAACCCGTCAGTATTAATCGGGCACTACGCCGACCAAATGATAAAAAATATCCGTGCAGATATATCGTTTTTCTCAGCACAGTCCATTGATAAAAACGGTGAAATTTACGACTGCTTTGAACAAGAAAACTTTTTGCGTCTTTCAATGATAAAAAATTCTGCTAAGAGCGTGTTCCTTTGCGACAGTACAAAGTTCGGTAGAACTGCACCGTTTAGACTTTGTTCTCTTAACGACGTTGACTATATAGTTAGCGACCGTGCAGCAGAAGATTATTTTGAAACGCCCATTAAAGCAGATTTTTTACACTTATAATATATGAATATGTGTTAAATTTGCGTATACGGTATTAAAAATAGCAAACAAAAACAGGCAAACCGAAGTTTGCCTGTTTTGTTTTTTTATTAATTTTTTACCCAAATATAAGCGGTATCATTTTGGTTGCAAATCCGTACACCCAGAACACGATTAATAAAATAGGTAAAACGTACTTGCAGTAGACTTTTAGTTTTTTCGGTAACTTTAAGCCGTTGCCTTGATTTGCTTCGGTAAGGAAGTTGTTCCAACCCCAACCCTTTCTATCAAGAACGCAGAACAAAACGTAAATGAGTGAACCGATGGGAAGAATATTATTGCTTACGATAAAATCTTCAAGGTCCATTAAGAAAGTTCCTTCCCCAAACGGATTAAAGCCTGAAAGAACGGTATAGCCTAAAATGCAAGGCAATACTAACACGAATAGACTGAGCATTGTGATTAAGCACGATTTTTTTCTTGACCAACCCCATTTATCCATACCGAATGAAATAAGATTTTCAAACACGGCTGTAACTGTTGACATTGCCGCAAAAATCATAAACAAGAAGAAAAGTGTACCCCATAACCCACCCAAAGGCATTTGGTTGAATACGTTTGGAAGCGTTTCAAAAATAAGCCCTGGTCCACCGATAACACCGCCGTTTACAGGGAACGCAAACGCTGCGGGAATTACAATAAGCCCTGCAATGAACGCTACACCCGTATCAAGAGCGGCGATTGAAACCGATTCACCAAAAAGGCTTCTATCCTTTTTGATATAACTGCCGAAAATCGCCATTGAACCCATACCAACAGAGAGCGTAAAGAACGCTTGACCCATTGCAGCAAAAAGCACTTCACCAAAAATAAAATCGCCTTGTGCGTTATAGAAAAGATTGTTAAAGTTAGGTATAAGATAAAAAGCAAGACCTTCCTTAGCTCCCGGAAGCGTACAAACGTATACCGCAAGCACAACGATTATTGCAAGAAGACAAAGCA
>JAGASB010000170.1 GCA_017621955.1 Clostridia bacterium
CATATAGATACAGAAGTTATAATCAATACTACACCCGTCGGTATGTATCCTAATAACTACGCTTGCCCGATTGATATAACTAAATTCAAAAATCTTTTAGGCGTTGCCGATGCGATTTATAACCCCGATACTACGGAGTTTTGCTTTAAGGCAAAGGGACTTAATATTGCTTATACTAACGGACTTCCTATGCTTGTTGCGCAAGCAAAATACGCAACTGAAAAGTTTTTAAATAAAGAGATTTCTGATGACGTTATTGAAAAGATTTTAGATAAACTTTGGGGCGAAACGCTGAACGTCGTTTTAATTGGTATGCCCGGTAGTGGCAAAACGACCATAGGCACAGCGCTTGGTATCCTACTTGACCGTGAATTTATTGATACTGACGCACTCATTGAAAAAAAGGACGGAAGAGATATTCCAACTATTTTTAGAGACAGTGGCGAAGAGTATTTTAGAAAACTTGAAAGTGAAGTGATTAATGAAGTGGGTAAACTTACGGGCAAAGTTATTTCTACGGGCGGCGGAGTAGTAAAGAATCGTGACAACTGTTTTGCTCTTAAAAGTAACGGTATAATCTTTATGATTGAAAGGGACCTAGAAAAACTTTCTCGTTTAGGCAGACCGCTTTCAAAGGACAGTCAGTCGGTAAAAAATCTTTATTGTGAGCGCATAGACAACTATCATTATTTTGCAGATTATATAATTGAAAACAATGGCGATATAGATTCAGCCGTTAAAGGAGTTGTTGATTTATTATGAAAATATTAGTTGTAAACGGACCAAACTTAAATATGCTTGGTATTCGTGAAAAAAATATTTATGGTGATAAAGATTATAAGTCGCTTATTGCTCTAATAAAAAAATCGGCAAAAGAGCGTGGGGTAAAGGTTAAATGCTATCAATCCAACCACGAAGGTGATATTGTAACAAAAATTCAACGTGCATATAAAAAGTATGACGGAATTGTTATTAACCCCGGTGCTTATACGCATACTAGCGTGGCAATATTAGACGCACTTAAAGCGGTAAATATCCCAACGGTTGAAGTACATATATCCGCTATAAATGAACGTGAGGACTTCCGCCAAATTTCGTTTGTTGGTAAGTTTGCTTTTCTTACGATAGCGGGAAAGGGCTTTGACGGATACGTTCAAGCACTTGATGCAATTATTAATAAAGGCTTTTGTCACAACTAACGGTTGATAAAGTGCAAATAAAAAACGGCGCAATAGGTCGTTAAATTCCTCGCCAATATGTAAACTATTGACTTCGGACGTTTGCCTACTCTTGCTTGCTTTTTATTCGCCCTTTTAAAATCAACCATTTATTGTGACAAAAGCCAACAATCAAAATGTTTTTAGTCCCTAACGTAAAGTTGGGGACTGTTTTTTTCGACAAAAGGTTTAGTTTTTTTGCTTAGTCTAACTATAATTCAACGCATAAACGCCAAGTTTTGTTCATATATTTTTATAAAACGAAGAACAGGAGAGCGGTTATGAACGAAAAATTACAGTATGCTACTATGCTTGAAATTCCCGTAAGCACTTGTAGCGTAACGACTAAAATTACTAAGAAAAGAAAAGCAAGGCGTAAAAAGGAAGTTAGTCCAGAAGCGGTCAAAGAACAATTATTTAGTAAAATTAATATGCAAGAATCCGTGTCTGAAAGTCAGGTAGAAACACCTGAATGGCAACAGGCTTATGACCAAGCCATAAACGAAATTAAAGAAGAAGAAAACGCCTTTAATCAAGAAGTTTTGCTTGACGAACAAACAAGTGAACAAGAAAGAGTTGTCGACGACCAACAAGTTGATTATGTTGACAACACGGTAAGTATCGTACAAACCGAAAAGAAAAAGAAGAAACGGTTTAGGTTTTCGGTTATCGGGGCGCAGTTTGCAGTAATAGTGGTGCTTGTTGCAACTATAATATTGACAAGCGCACTTAACGTGGATAGTGGAATAAACGTATTTTTTAGAAACGTTTTTGGTAGCACGGTAGAACAGCCCGTCGACGCACGCACTTACGCTGACTTTGCGCCCGTTATTTCAATGGGGGACAACGACGGTATGCAAGTTTCAGAAGGCGTAATTTCTGTTGGCGGAGAAGGTAGTATATATTCGCCTTGCGACGGAAAAGTTACATCGCTAACAAAGGGCGCAGATGATAGATACACGATAGAAATAACGCACAGCGAAAACTTTAAGACCGTTTTATCGGGCATTGAACACGCATACGTTGGTTTGGAAGATTTGGTATACTTTAATATTCCCGTAGGTTACCTTTCATCAGACGGTGCTACAATGTGCTTTACACAAGGCGACGGAACGATTATTTGCGATTACCAAATAGTAGATAACACGGTGGTATGGGCGGTTTAAGTTTATCGGTACACCCTTTGTTTTTTCTGTTTGGCTTTTACTATGCACTAACAGGCAGAATTTTTACTTTCGTAATATATACTGCAACTGCGGTTATTCACGAATTAGGTCATTCATTCGTTGCGTCGGGCGCAGGGTATAAACTTAATAAAATAACACTTATGCCGTTTGGGGCAGTAGTGTCGGGCGATATAGATGGACTTAAATTTGCCGACGAAATAAAAATAGCAATCGCAGGACCATTAATAAATATAGGCGTAGGACTATTTTTTGTGGCGACGTGGTGGCTTTTTCCCGAAACTTACGCCTTTACCGACGTAGTTGCAGAAGCGAATTTTTCTATGGCGATAGTTAATCTTCTGCCTATTTTCCCGCTTGACGGCGGTAGGGTGCTTTGGGCAGGGCTTGCTGACAGAATAGGAAGCGCTCGTGCAAGCGCAGTGTGCAAAATCATAGGTGGAACGTTTGCTTTAAGTTTGTTTGCGTTGTTTATAGTAAGTTTTTTTTACCAAATAAACTTGTCGCTATTATTCTTTTCTTTATTCGTGCTATTCGGTGCGTTCGGTAAGGCTAAGGAAAATAAATACATTAAACTTTACACTGTATTATCAAGCGAAAGGTTAGCGCGCGGTATGCCGTATAAAAAGCAAGCGATTGAAAAAAGTGCAACGGTAAAAAAACTTATGAGTATGCTTGATGAAAATGCCGTGAACGAAGTAGTCGTGTTTAGTGGCGAAAAGGAAGTAACCGTATTAAAGCAAAATAGAATAGGTCAGATTATAGAATCGGGCGACTTGTATTCACCAATAGCAAAATATATATAATAAAAATAAAAAAAGACGGCGTTTGCCGTCTTTTAACGTTATAAAAAGTATTACTTTTTGATTGCACCGATTAAGTTAGTGTAAGTGTCGGGGAAAAACAAGAAAATTACTATAATTGCGCATAGTGCTAAGAAAATCAACTGCAATATAAAATTGCGTTTTGACATAGCTTCTAGTCCTACAACGCCCACAAGCGCAAGCGAACCGTAGGTGCGCAAAATATCAAGTATCATCAATATAGTTTGATTATGTATGAACTGAAAGTTTGCGTTGATTATTAAAAGCGCGTAAGTTAGCACAAGAACAACAGCAAGTATTTCGCCTAGAATATCCCATAATTTAGTAGTGCATTTAAACATATCGTTTCCTCCGTGATTTTTTATTGATTATAACTTATAACGGCTTTATTGTCAATACATTTTTAAAAAATACTTTAAACTTTTCAAATTCGTTTGTAAGTAGATAAAGGCTTGTGATATACTGATAAAAAACAGTTTTGGTGATATGATGCAAATAAGAAAAGCAATGAAAAAAGACGTAGATGCACTGTACGAATTATTAAAACAAGTTCAATCACTTCACGCGAGCGGTAGACCTGACATTTTTAATGCAGGGACAACTAAATACACAAAAGAAGAAGTGGTAAAAATATTAGAATGCGAAAGTACGCCCGTATACGTTGCCACCACCGAACAAGATAACGCCGTTGGCTATGCTTTTTGTGCTATTGAAACACAACAGGGAACGAATAACCTTAAAGAGATTAAAAATTTTTATATTGAAGATTTGTGTGTTCACGAAAGTATGCGTGGTAAAGGCATAGGGAAATCACTTTACGAATTTTGCGTTCAGCTTGCCAAAAATTTAGGGTGTTACCACTTAACTCTTAACGTTTGGCACTTGAACGAAAGCGCGGTTAAATTTTACCAAAAATTAAATATGAAACCGCTTAAAACGACTATGGAAGTAATTTTGTAATAAGATATAAACAAAAAACACCCGATTGTCGCTCTTCCCGTAGGGAATTTGCGACAACTAAATAAATCCTTACGGATTTGTGATATTTGCTAACGCAAGTGATATTGCCTACGGCAGTTTTATTCGCCTTACGGCGAGTTAAGGATTTATTTAATATAACTGTGACTGCAAGTCGCGATCTAACGCAAGAGTATCTTGCATATCACTTTTAGCCACAAGGCTAAAAATATCACTATATTGATTTAATTTTTTGTGGATATGAAAAGCCCACTATATTTCGCATTTTGCGAAGTATAGTGGGCTATACTTTTGTCTTTGACTAAAAATCCCTAAGAAAAGAGTCCTTTGGGTGTTTTTATCTATACATTTTAAGTGTGTTTGAAACAATTTTTACTTCAAAGGGTATGTTTTCGTAAAGTTCGCCGTCAACGTTGACAATGCAAGGCGTTTTTGTTGTGATTTTTACGTTTTTACAAGTAAAGTGCTCGGTTTCTTTAAAAGTCATAATTTTACCGCCTTTCAATTTAAGGAAAGCACCTATGATTTTAATTTTCTTTATTGCTTTAACTGCAATGAAATTTAACACTTCATCGGTGGGGTCGGCGGGAGGGCAGATAGGAATACCGCCACCGTAAACGCTTCCGTTGGCGATACAGGCGATAAACGAAGTGTAATCGTGTGTTTGTCCGTCAAGGTCTGCGGTAAAATCGGTGTACTTAAAATTAAAAAGCGTTTTAACAAGGCACATTGTATAGCCGAACTTGTTTTTCTTTTTTAAACTTTCGTAACGCTTTAACACGTCAACGTCAATGCCCGTACCTATGATATTAATTCCACGAACGGTTGGCATTTGCATAAAGTCGGTATACTTTGGCGTGCCGTCTAAAATTAATTTTAACACTTCCTTTGGGTCTTTGGGGAGTTTTATTGCCCAAGCAAAATCGTTACCTGTTCCGCAAGGGATAAGCCCCAAATTCACCTTGTCAAAGTTGGTAAAGCCGTTTATAACTTCGTGAAGTGTTCCATCACCGCCAACGGCAATAACGTCAGTTGCGCCGTTTGCGGTAAGATTTTTTGCAACTTCTTTTGCGTGCCCCTTGTATTCGGTGTGGTGTATTTTATATTCTACGTTTCGCTCTTTTAGGTACGATTCAATAATACTTAGTGTATTTTTTATTTTTTTACCCCGCTTGCCACCGGCAATGGGATTGATGATAAAATCTAACATTTTTTCACTTCCGTTAATTTACTTTTAAATTTTACTATAAAAAAGATAAAATTTCAAGTTTTTATGATATAATATTATTTATATGAACATAAATTTCCAAAAAAACTTAATAAATTTGGCTTTATCGCTTGATAAACCACTTTATGCAGTGGGTGGAGTGGTCCGTAATTTTTTAATTGACGGGTCTATGAGCGTTGACGTTGACTTGTCGTCGGCAATTAAACCTGCTGACTTTAAAAAGGCGCTGTTAGATTTTGGTTTTACCGTAACCGCAGAATATCCTAGGACCAACACGGTTTTGTTTTCGGACGGACAAAGGCGGTACGAGTACACTGCGTTCAGGCGTGAAAAGTATGTTGGCGGAGAGCATACGCCTATAAGCACTGAGCCGACCGATAACCTTTACGAAGACGCTTTGCGCAGGGACTTTAAGTGCAATGCTGTCTATTACGATATAGCGAAGGGTGTTATCGTCGACCCCTTGTTGGGCGTAAGGGATATTGAAGATAGACGGCTTGATACGGTGGTCAGTCCCGAACGTGTTTTTTCTTCGGACGGGCTTAGGCTTTTAAGGCTTGCAAGATTTGTCGGTGAACTTAATTTTACACCTACGGTTGCGGTTATTGAAGCCGCAAAACACCACGCTGACAATATTTTGGACATTTCACCCGAAAGAATTTACGCTGAAATGAATATGATATTAACTGCCGACGTAAAGTATCCTTTTTCAAGTCCTATCGGGCATTACCGTGCACTTAAAGTGCTTGACGAAACCCGTGTTTTAGATAGGATATTCCCTGAACTTACTGACGGTAGGGGTATGGCGCAGAGAGCAGACTTTCACAAATACGACGTTTTAGAACACAGTCTTCGTTGCGTGGCGTACTGCCATATAGGCGTTAGGTGGGGTGCGCTTATGCACGACGTGGGTAAGCCGTTCTGTTTTAGAAGAGATGGATATTATTACCACCATTTTTCAGAGGGCGAAAAAATTGCCGAAAAAATTCTTACTAGACTTAAAGCAGATAAGGCGACCATTAAACAGGTTAAGTATCTTGTAAAAGAGCATATGGTTGACCTTGATTGTTCAATGAAAGAAAGCAAGGTAAGAAAATTCTTGGTTAAAAACTATGACAGCATTGAACAACTTTTAGACGTTAAGCAAGCCGATTTTCGTGCAAGCTTAGAAGTGGATTATACTGCACCAACCGTAGTTAAGTGGCGCAAGATTCTTTCAAAAATGAAAAAGGACGGAACGCCGTTTACTATTAAAGACTTAAAAATTAGCGGTCAAGACTTAATTAAGTTAGGCTACAAGGATAAAGAGATAGGAAAAGAACTGAAAAACCTTTGGGATTTTGCCATTTTATACCCCGAAAAGAACTGTTTTGAAGTCCTTTTAACCCGTGCCGAACAAGACCTAAAAAAGTTAAAAAACGTGTAAAAATTCACTTTTGAGTTCTTTCCGTTGACACCGCGATATATATTATGTTAAAATAATTGAGTTAGCGTGACTTAACGCAAAACAAAATTTAGGAGAAGTTATATTATGACTCGTGAAGAATTGAAAGCTAAAATTCGTGAGAAGAAGATTAGGCGTGCGTTTAAAATTATGCGTTTCCGTTCGCTTAAAAACTTTTTTATATGGCTAACGGGCGCTATGATGAGCTTTGTTATCTTCTTTCTTACCGTGTTCGTTGCAGTGGGCGTTGTTCCTATCGGAACGTATACGGGTGGTGAAAGTGATGAAGTGGTCGGTGAAGCAATTTCCGATAAAAGCCTTTATCAAGCGATTATGGATTTCAACACCTATAAAATAGGCGATATCCCTGCGCTTTCTAACGCGCTCACTCAGATTATTAACGAATCGGGGCTTGACCAATACGTTGACATCGACGTTGATAAACTAAACAAGATTAAGTTCGTTTACGATGACGGTAGTACAGATATGATGACCGAACTAACGTCTTGTATTAAGGTTACCGCCTCTATTGAAACGGTTATGAGTGCAACCGACGGTTCAAGTGGTCTTGGTGATTTTGGTAATCTTAGCGTGTTCAGCAGTTATGGCGAAATTGCCGAATACGTTAAAGCAAAAGTAAAAACAAACGATAACGGTCTTGTAAATGACGACCCTGCAAATCATTTAAATGCAGAAGACTACTATTACTTTGATAGTGTAAATGAAATATATTCAAGGGCGTTTGATAGTGACGATTCTTGGGTAGACGCTATTGTCGATAAGCCTGACGTTCTTTACGTTAAAAATAAGGATTTACCACAAGTAGACACAAACGGTGATATTACTAAAAACGCAGAAGGGGAATTCAATTCTAACCCCAAACTTTACTATTACGACGCTAACAGTGTAGAAGACGCAGAAGGTGGCGCTAATCCTATGACGGACGAAGTCAAAGAACCCAAGTGGGAAAGGGCGTTCGATGACAACGGTAAAAGAGTTGCGCCACTAAACGTAAAACTTCACTATGCAAACTTATCAAAAGTTCCTATTCTTGAAGCGATAGACCTTATCGACGAAAGTTTAGGTAGACTTGAACTTACCGAACTTCTTGAAACTTTCGGCGCTGGCGATATGACAAGTGAAGACAGTTTGCTTGGTAGTATATTAGGCGACAAGTCGGTTGGTGATATGGCTTCAATCGGCACTAGCGATATTTTCCTTGCTAAAATTTTGCCCGCAACCGAAGAAGACGTTGTTTATAAAATTATGACAAGCGCTACGGGTAAGGCTTACGATGCAATCACCATTGACGATTTAACAGGTACTAACGACGACGGCAGTGCTAAGCTTGATATTACAAAAATAGGTCTTTCTTCGCTTTTAGAAGCAAGTGAAGACGATATTATTAATAAAATTTTAACTAGCGCAACGGGTAAACCTTACGACCAAATTACCGTTGACGATTTAACAGGCACTAATGATGACGGCAGTGCTAAACTTGACATTAACAGAATCGGAATCGGTATGCTTTTAGAAGCAAGCGAAGACGATATTATTTATAAAATTTTAACAAGTGCAACGAATACACCTTACGACCAAATTACCATTGGCGATTTAACAGGCACTAACGATGACGGCAGTGCTAAACTTGACATTAATAGAATAGGAATCGGTGTGCTTTTAGAAGTAGATAAAGACGATGTTGTTTATAAAATTCTAATGGGTGCAACAGGCGCTAAAACATTTGATGACATAACTATCGGCGACCTTACTGGTGAAGATGAAAACGGCAAACCGTTGCTAAACATTAACGACATACAACTTTCGACCTTTATAACAGCAAGCGAAGAAGATACTATTTATAAAATTCTAATGGGTGCAACAGGCGCTAAAACATTTGATGATATCACTATTGGAGACCTTACTGGTACTAACGGAGACGGTACGCCCAAACTAGACATCAACAAAGTTGCTATCGGCACTATCATGACGGGTGAAGATAACGAAGTAGTCGATATGCTTGTCGATATGATTAACGAAAAGCGTGAAGCCGAAGCAGGCGGTCAAGAATTTACGGCTGTTACGGCAGAGACGTTGACGATAGGCGATATTCAATCGGTTGACACGTCTTACATTAAACTTACATCGTTTATGCCTTACTATGAAGTAAACGGCGAACAAGTAGACGACAATAGAGAACTTTACAAAATCTTGTTAGAAGCAAGTGGAAAAGCGTTGACTAAGGTTGTTGACGGTCAAACGATTAACCTTACCGACGATGAAATCAAGGCTCTTGCAGACGACTTATCATTGAGCAATTTAACATTTGACATTGATAACGTTAAACTTTCAACCGTAATGTCTGCTGATAAAAAACTACAAGGAATTTTAAGCGGTGCGTTAAAAGACAAAGCATATAGTGAAATAACTATTGCTGATTTAAGTAGCGAAGACTTTAAGATTGATAATG
>JAGASB010000171.1 GCA_017621955.1 Clostridia bacterium
ACTATGAATTATATAAAATGTGACGTAAGTACCATTTGTATAGGACTTGCGGCAAGTATGGGTGCATTTTTATTATCAAGTGGCGCTAAGGGCAAGAGATACGCTCTGCCTAACAGTGAAATTATGATTCATCAACCTTTGGGTGGTGCACAAGGTCAAGCAAGCGATATTAAAATCCAAGCCGACCACATAATTAAGACTAAACACCGCTTAAATAGAATTCTTTCTGAAAACAGCGGAAAACCCATAGAACAAGTAGAAAAAGACACCGATAGGGATAATTATCTATCGGCACAAGAAGCAAAAGAATACGGACTTATCGACGAAGTATTGACTAAGCGTCCGTAGATTACGGAGATTTATGAAAGACAACGAACATTTACACTGTTCTTTCTGCGGAAAGCCGGAAGAACTTACAAAGCGCTTAATTGCAGGACCTAGCGGAATATATATTTGTGACGAATGTATTGAAGTTTGCCGTGACGTTTTGAAAGAAGACCAAAAGGCAGAGGGGAAAGAAACTTCGGTTAAACTCTTAAAGCCTGCTGAAATCAAGAGCAAACTTGACGAATATATTATCGGTCAGGACGAAGCAAAAAAGGTGCTTTCGGTTGCAGTATACAACCACTATAAAAGAATAAACGCAACCAACAAGGATTCGGACGTTGAACTTGATAAGAGCAATATTTTGGTCCTTGGTCCAACGGGTAGCGGAAAGACGCTTCTTGCAAGAACGTTAGCAAAGATTTTGGACGTGCCGTTTGCCGTTGCAGACGCAACTACACTTACCGAAGCGGGTTACGTTGGTGAAGACGTTGAAAACATTTTGCTTAAACTTATTCAAAACGCTGATTTTGATATTGAAAAAGCTCAAAAGGGTATAGTATATATCGACGAAATCGATAAGATTGCAAGAAAGGGCGAAAACGTTTCTATCACTCGTGACGTTTCTGGCGAAGGTGTTCAGCAAGCGTTATTAAAGATTATTGAAGGCACGGTCGCATCAGTTCCACCGCAAGGCGGAAGGAAACACCCACAACAAGAATGTATTAGATTGGATACAACCAATATTCTATTTATTTGTGGCGGAGCGTTCGTAGGACTTGAAGATATAATCAATAAGCGCAATGGAACTACTGCATTAGGTTTTATCGGTAACGTAGAGAAAACTAAAAAGACGTCAAATTCTATAATTCGTGACGTTCAACCGCAAGATTTGATTAAATACGGTTTGATTCCCGAATTTGTTGGAAGAATTCCTATAACGGTTGGACTTCATCCGCTTGATGAAAACGCGCTTGTAAATATTATGACTCAGCCTAAAAACGCACTTATTAAGCAGTATAAAAAACTTATCGGTCTTGACGAAGTTGAACTTGAAATAACCGACGGGGCAGTTAGTGCCGTTGCGAGAAAGGCGATTGAACTTAACACGGGTGCAAGGGGGCTTAGAACTATACTTGAAAATCTTATGATAGATACAATGTATGACTTGCCGTCGGCAACCGATATCGAAAAGGTTATAGTTGATGAAAACGTCGTAACAAACGGCGCAAAACCCACTCTTATTAAAAAACAAATTGCGTAATATGTAAAAATAAAAGGAAAATCCTAGCGGTTTTCCTTTTATGACTAAAAAAGAAAAAATTTTTTAAAAACTTTGTAAAAATGATTGACAAGCCATAAAATATTTTATATAATATTTAGGCTGTGTAATCTGGGATGATTCGGGTAGTTACTTAATGCACGTCAAAATGCAAGATAATATCTGATGACAAGTGTGGGGGCTAGACCCCTGCGACTAACTTCAAATAGAATTAGCAGAGTCATTCGCAGCGACTTAAAAATTAAGTATCGGCGGATGATTTTTTTATAATCGAAAAGCGACACACACGGCAGAGTTTACAGCACACAGTAAAAGTTAGGTAAAAAAAGGAGAAACAAAAATGGCAAGTCAAAAAATCAGAATTAAGCTTATGTCTTATGACACGGAAATGCTTGATCAAGCAGCAGCAAGAATCGTTGAAACGATGAAAAAGTCGGGTGCAAAGATTAGTGGACCTATTCCGCTACCTACCGAAAAAGAAATCGTAACGATACTTCGTTCACCACACAAATACAAAGATTCGCGTGAACAGTTTGAAATTAGAACTCATAAAAGACTTATCGATATTTACTCACCCAACGTTAAGCTCTTGGACAGCATCCATTTGCCCGCTGGTGTAGATATCAAAATTAAATTGTAATTTATAAACATTATATATAATATATCGGAGGTGAACTTTATCTATGAATAAAGCAATCATTGGCAGAAAGTTGGGAATG
>JAGASB010000172.1 GCA_017621955.1 Clostridia bacterium
CAAACCTTTCTTGCATCCAACACGTTCAGCAGACGTAATAATTGACGGTGTTGAGGTTGGCTATGTTGGTCAAATTCACCCTGAAATTATTGATGCTCTTGATGCGGACAAGGCAGTGTTTGGCGGTGAAATTAGTTATAACGAATTAGAGAAATTTTTTAATCAAAAAATTATTTGTAAACAAATTTCAAAGTTCCCGATTGTTGAAAGGGATTTGGCTGTGATTGTTGATAAAGATATGCCTTGCGCAAAAATTATTGAAGAAATTAAAAAGAAAGCTGGTAAAAATCTAGAAAGTGTTGCTCTTTTTGATATTTATCAGGGCGCACAAGTCGGTGAAGGTAAAAAGAGTATGGCGTTTAACCTTGTCTTTGTTGCGGAAGATAGAACGTTAAACGTTGAAGAAATTGATACAATCATTAATAAAATACTTAAAAATTTAAGTGAAACAGTAGGGGCTGTTTTAAGATAATGATATCGGAAAAAGCGTTAAAGGCTATCGAATACGATAAAATAATGGCAGAAGTCAGTAATTTTGCCGTACTTGAAAGCACGAAAGAGTATTTTTGCTCTCTCGTGCCTTTAACGTCGCTTTATGAAGTTGATATTCTAATCAAAAAAACTACCGAAGCTTACAAATATCTATATACTTACAGTACGGGTGGAATATATTACTTTGATGATATTAGCGAAGAGTTGAACCGTGTTGATATAGGTAGTGCATTAAATATAATAGAACTTTTAAGGGTGGTTTCAAACCTAAAAAGTGCAAGACTTATAAAAAACGCTATTGAATCGGTAAACGATAATGAACTTTCATTATTAAAATCAATTTCAAGTTTGTTGTTTGTGAGTCCCGATTTTGAAAAAGAAATTTCAGAAAAAATTTTATCCGAAGATAAAATAAGCGATAATGCGTCGCCAAAACTTTATTCTATAAGAAAAAGTATTGCAAATATCAATGCTAAAATACGTTCGGAATTAAATTCGTATATGCGTGGTGGTTTAAGCAAGTATTTACAAGACAGCGTAATTACTATGCGTCAAGATAGATACGTAATTCCTGTTAAAAGCGAGTATAAAAGTTTTGTTAAAGGCTTTATTCACGACCAGTCGTCGTCGGGTGCAACAGTTTTTATAGAACCCGAACACGTTATGGAACTTAACAACGACTTAAAACGTGCAATGCTTGATGAAGCAGAAGAAATTCGTAGGATTTTAGCTGAACTTTCAGTAAAAGTAAGTTATATGTCCGATGCGTTGAGATATAATGCCGAAAATCTTTCTGAGCTTGATAGTTTTTTTGCTCGTGCTGAATATGCTTTTAGAAATAAATGCACAAGACCTATTTTAAACGATAAAGGAATAATTAAAATAAATCGTGGTAGACACCCTTTAATCCCCAAAGATAAAGTTATCCCCGTATCATTGTATCTAGGAGAGAATTTTAATTTTTTATTGATAACAGGTCCCAATACAGGTGGTAAAACTGTAACCTTAAAATTAACAGGTTTAATGGCTGCGATGGCTATGAGCGGATTATACATTCCCGCAGATGATGATAGTGTTATTTCCGTTTATAATAATATTTACTGCGATATAGGGGACGAACAAAGTATAGAACAAAATTTATCAACGTTTTCATCGCATATTAAAAATATTATAAACATAATAAACAACGTTGACAACAAAAGTCTTG
>JAGASB010000173.1 GCA_017621955.1 Clostridia bacterium
GGTAATGCTTCAACAATCACGCCTTCGGTTTCTATAACGTCGTCCTTTGACACAAACTTAATCCTCCTGTAATTTTTGTTTTTGGCAAACAATTGCTCGATGAACGGTTTGGTTCCCGATAGGTTTGCCCGTTTTTATTCTTTCCGCAACCTCTATTAAGTTTGCGGGTAGTACCATTAAATGTTTTACGTTTTTGCTTTTTGGGGTCGTTACTTTTCTGCTTTTTCCGTTTACTATTAACGCTACGTTATTTTCAACGTTTACTACTAAAAAGTAATCTCCTTTATCACGACCTGCCGTCGAAACGACTAAGTCGCCAACTTTAATAAGTTCTTTCATTGCACACCTTAAAGAGTGAGAATTTCTACACCGTTATCAGTGATGGCAACCGTATTTTCATAATGAGCAGACGGCTTTCTATCCCTTGTTACAACGCTCCATCCGTCAGATAGAAAATCTACCTGATAGACACCTGCGTTTATCATAGGTTCAATCGCAATCGTCATACCCTTTTTTAGTCTTATACCCGTTCCCTTTTTTCCGTAGTTTGGTACGGATGGGTCTTCGTGCATATCTTTTCCGATACCGTGTCCAACTAACGCTCTAACAACCGAAAATCCGTTAGCTTCTGCGTGCATTTGAACGTTGTATCCGATATTGCCAAGCGGTGTACCGTCTTTAAGATTTTCAATAGCTTTGAAAAAACATTCTTCGGTAACCTTAACAAGTTTTTTCTTTTCAGCGCTTACTTCGCCAATCATAAAAGTTCTTGCGGCATCGCCTTGCCAACCGTTATAAACAACGCCTACGTCAATACTAACAAGTTGACCTTCCTTAATGATTATATCATCCGACGGTATTCCGTGGACGACAGTTTCATCAATCGAAGCACATATTGAAGCGGGATAACCTGAATAACCAAGAAAAGATGGATACGCTCCACACGATTTTATATAATCGTAAGCAATTCTATCTAAATCTTTTGTTGTCATACCAGCCTTTATTTCACGACCGATAAGTTCAAGCACGTTCTTCGTTAATTTTCCGCTTTCACGCATCAACGCAATCTCTGCGTCCGTTTTGATTGTAATCATTAACCTAAAACCTTTACGATTTCTTCAAAAACTTCGGTTATGGATTTATCACCGTCGATAGTAATAAGCTTGCCTTGTTTTTGGTAGTAGTCAATAAGCGGTGCGGTCTGTTCACTGTAAACAGCGAGACGTTCTTTAACCGTTTCGACGTTATCGTCCTTTCTTATAACTAATTCTCCACCACATACTGGACACTTTTTTGCATCACCGATAAAATCAACGTGGAACGAACCACTACAAGCAAGACAACATCTTCTACCAACAAGCCTGTGTTCAATTTTGTCAAGGTCAACGTGAAGGTTGATAACCTTGTCTGGTGCAGAAAACTTATCAAGTGCTTGTGCTTGGTTAATGTTTCTAGGGAAGCCATCTAGTAGACAACCCTTTTCACAGTCAGGCTTACTTAATCTGTCTTTAACAAGTTCGACAGTTAGGTCATCCGGGCAAAGATTGCCCGAATCCATAACTTCTTTTACTTTTACACCTAAGGGTGTACGATTCTTAATGTTTTCTCTAAATATGTCTCCGGTTGATATGTGCGGCAGGTCGTACTTATCGGTAATATACGCCGCTTGAGTACCCTTGCCACTCCCCGGAGCACCAAGTAATATCAATTTCATAACTGTAAGTCTATTTTAAGAATCCTTTGTAATTCTTCATCATAATTTGTGATTGAAGTGCTTGTTCAAATTCAAGAGCAACTGATACGATAATCAAAAGACCGGTTGCACTGAAAACGTTCATCAAGCCTTCACCACCTATCGCCTTAAATACAAGCGACGGAATAAGTGCTACTACTGCAAGGAAGATTGCACCGAAAAGCGTAATTCTATTAGATACTTTCTTTAAGTAGTCTGCGGTAGGTTTACCAGGTCTTGTACCCGGAATAAATCCGCCGTTTCCTTGAATGCTCTTACTAATATCGTCCGGATTGAATTGAATCTGGTTATAGAAGTATGAGAAGAAAAGTATCAATACACAAAGAACTATCATATAAGGCCAGCTACCCGTACCCATATTCTGCGTCCACCAGTTGTCACCGCTTACACCAACAAGGTTGATGATTAAGTCGGGGAAACTTAAAATTGCGAACGAGAAGATAAGAGGCATAACGCCAGAAGCGTTTACTTTAATCGGGATGTGGGTAGATTGTCCACCATACATCTTTCTGCCCTTAACTTGCTTTGCATACTGAACAGGAATCTTTCTTTCAGCGCCGTTTACACCTACGATTGCTGCAAATATCACTATTGCTGCAAGTAAAAATCCGATAAGCGTCCACATTGCAGAAAGTCCGTTCGGTCCGAACATTGCTTGAATAAGGCTCATAATTGCAGTACCTGCAGTTGACAAGATACCTGCAAAGATGAGAAGCGATATACCGTTTGATACGCCGTAATCGGTAATTCTTTCACCAATCCACATCGTAAGTGCGGCACCTGCCGTATATACGATTACTAGGAATGCGTAACTGAAAAAGTTGTCACCGAATAAAGCGTTAAGGTTTACGCCTTGACCATTATTGAAAGCAACCAAAATACCGATTGCTTGTGCTATTGCGAGAACAAGAGTTAAAATCCTTGTGATATTGTTGATTTTTCTTTTGCCCTCTTCTCCTTGTTTACTCCATCTTTCAAGGGCAGGAATACCTACCGTTAAAAGTTGAATAATAATCGATGCGTTAATGTAAGGTCCGATACCCATTGCAAAGAACGTACCATATTGTAACGCTCCACCGGATACCGCACTCATAATTTGTAAGAACGTGAACTTATCTAAACCTTCAAAAGCATTTACGCCCGGTACAGGGATATAACACCCAAGTCTGTACACGAATAAAAGCGCTATGGTGATAAGTATCTTACGTCTAACTTCTTTAATCTTAAACGCATTTACTATCGTTTGAAACATTTTGCCCTCCTTATAATAGTGGGTATTAGATTTGTTCTACTTTACCGCCGGCCTTTTCAATAGCTTCCTTTGCTGATGCAGAGAAGCTTGCAGCTTTAACGGTAATAGCCTTTGTCAAAGTGCCGTTGCCGAGAACTTTAAGACCTATACTTCCTTTCAAGACTTTAATAAGTCCTTTTTCGTTGAGTACTTCCATATCCACTACGGAGTTTGCTTCCATATTTTCAAGAACTGAAAGGTTTACGATGCTGTAAACTTTTCTAAAATGGTTATTAAAGCCACGTTTGGGGATACGTCTGATTAAAGGCATTTGACCACCTTCAAATCCAGGACGAACACCGCCACCGCTTCTTGCCCATTGACCTTTATGTCCCTTACCGCTAGTTTTTCCGAGTCCGGAACCGATTCCTCTACCGAGTCTCTTTCTTGCCGTCGTCGAACCCATAGCGGGACTTAATTCACCTAATCTCATTTTATAACTCCTTATTTAGTAACTTTTAGCGACTTAAATTTTTTCTACTTTCAAAAGATAACTTACTTTCTTAATCATACCAAGAATGCAAGGATTTTCATCGTGAATTTTGAACGAACGAATCTTTTTAAGTCCTAACGCAGCAACGATTTTCTTGTGCTGCGGTAAGGTTGCTATCGTGCTTTTTACAAGCGTAACTTTTATTTTACCGGTTTCTTCTTTCTTTGCCTTTGCCATAAAAGTTGCCCTCCTTAACCGTTAATTTCTTCCACGGTCTTGCCGCGAATAGCCGCTATTTGTTCAGCGGTTCTTAACATCTTTAACCCTGCAAGTGCTGCTTTTACACAGTTGATGGGGTTGTTAGTACCGTGAGATTTGGTTCTAATGTTGGTAATACCAACTGCTTCCATTACCGCACGAACAGGACCGCCTGCGATAACACCGGTACCTTCTTCGGCTGGCATCATTAATACTGAACCACTACCGAATTTGCCAAGTACTTCGTGAGGAATACTCGTTCCTAATAATGATACGGGGAACATATTCTTCTTTGCACGAAGAGTTGCCTTATCAATTGCTTCGGGAACTTCTTTTGCTTTACCCATTGCGCAACCGATTTTGCCTGCGCCGTCTCCAACAACTACGAGAGCGGCAAATCTCATATTTCTACCACCCTTAACGGTTTTGGTAACACGGTTTACGCAAATAAGCTTTTTAACTAAACCGTCGTTTTCTTCCGCCCTTCTGGGTGCTCTGTTATTATCTCTTGCCATTTTTCGTTTTCTCCTTGATTATATTAGAATTCCAAGCCGCCCTTTCTTGCGCCGTCAGCTAACGCTGCAACACGTCCGGTATAAAGATATCCGCCTCTGTCAAATACAACTGCTTTAATCTTTTTCGACTCTGCCTTCTTCGCAAGAAGTTCACCAACTGCGAACGCTTGCGCCTTCTTGTCTTTACCATCAAAAGTTCCTTTAAGTTCTTTTGAAAGCGTAGACGCCGTAACCAAGGTGTTGCCTTTAACGTCGTCTATAAGTTGTGCATAAATGTTGGTAAGACTTCTATAAACCGAAAGTCTGGGGGTTTCCGCAGTACCTTTGATTTTGCCTCTTACTCTTTTATGTCTCTTTAATCTGTCAATATTCTTGTTGATTTTCTTAATCATAATAGTTTTACTCCTACTTAATAACTTTTCGCACCTTTATCGAAAAGTGCACTCGGCAGACGCGCTAAACTTCAAGCGCGCCCACTAAAAGCCCTTTAAATCTTAGCCTTTTGCACCGGCTGCCTTACCAACCTTTCTTTCGATTACTTCGTCGCTGTAACGAATTCCGTAACCGTGGTAGGGTTCGGGTTCTCTGATGCCTCTAACCATTGCTGCAAATTGACCTACCTTTTCCTTGTCGATACCTGTAACGGTGATTTCAGTTTGGCTGGGGCAATCAAGAGCGATTCCGTCAATTTCTTCAATTTCAACAGGATGTGAGAAACCAACGTTCATAACTACTTTTTTGCCTTGCTTAGCTACCTTCCAACCTACACCGTTTACGATAAGGCTCTTTTTGAAACCTTCCGTAACGCCTTTAACCATATTTGCACAAAGTGCTCTGTAAAGACCGTGTTTAGCTTTGGTGGTGCCTAATTCATTTGCTCTTGTAAATTTAATAACGTTTCCTTCTACGCTGGGGGTGATAACGGGGTCGTAACTTTGGGTTAAGGTGCCTTTGGGTCCTTTTACCGTAATAACGTTGTTAGCCGTATCAACCGTTACGCCAGCAGGAATAGTAATAAGCGCATTTCCAATTCTTGACATAATAACTTACCTCCTATCCTTACCAAACGTAAGCGAGAACTTCGCCGCCCTGATGAGCCTTTTTAGCTTCTTTACCCGTCATGATACCCTTGCTGGTTGAAAGAATTGCAATACCAAGTCCGCCAAGTACTTGTGGAACTTCATCAGTGCCTACGTACACACGGAGACCGGGTTTACTAACCCTTTTAAGACCTGTGATAACCTTTTGGTTACCTTCGTATTTGAGAGTAATTTTAATAGTACCCTGTACGCCTTCAAGAATTTCAACGTTTGAGATATAACCTTCTTTTAAGAGTATATCAGCGATTGCTTTCTTTGTGTTTGACGCGGGAATTTCAACTGTTTCATGCTTAGCGTTAAGAGCATTTCTTATTCTTGTAAGCATATCCGCAATAACGTCTGTCATTTTACTATCCTCCTTTACCAGCTAGCCTTTTTAACACCAGGAATTTGACCTTTGTAAGCCAATTCTCTGAAACATATACGGCAGATACCGTATTTACGGAGTACAGCGTGCGGACGACCGCAAATGCTGCATCTGGTGTAAGCTCTGGTGGAAAATTTAGCAGGCTTTTGCTGCTTATTAATCATTGCTTTCTTAGCCATTTTTTAACTCCTTTAACCTTACTTTGTAGCGAACGGCATTCCGAGCATTGCAAGTAATTCTCTTGCTTCTTCGTCCGTGTTAGCCGTTGTCGTGATACAAATGTCGAAGCCCCTTACCTTTTCTACTTGGTCGTACGAAATTTCAGGGAATATCAACTGTTCTTTAACACCCATAGAGTAGTTTCCTCTGCCGTCGAAAGATTTCGTCGGAACACCACGGAAGTCTCTAACTCTGGGAAGTGCGATTGAAATGAATTTATCAAAGAATTCATACATTCTTGTTCCACGGAGCGTTACTTTCATACCAACGCTTTGACCTTCTCTGATTTTGAAGTTTGCAACTGACTTTTTAGCCTGCGTCAAAACGGGTTTTTGTCCTGCGATTTGTTCAAGTTCTTTCTGAGCAAGTTGAACACTCTTTGCATTGTCCTTAATGTCGCCCAAACCGGAGTTAATTGTTATTTTAACAAGCTTGGGTACTTGATTTACGTTTGCGTAATTGAATTTTTTAACCATTGCGGGGATAACCGTTTGGTCATACAACACTTTAATTCTGTTTGCTTCTGCCATTTCCGTTTACCTCCGATTAGTTTGCTTCTGCGGTGTCCGCAGCTGCTTTTTTGGTCTTTCTCTTAGTTGCTTTCTTAACTTCTTTTGCTTCCTTGCTTGCGTCAAGAACTGCACCGCACTTTTTGCAAATACGTGCTTTCTTTTCACCTTCAATAGCGTATGCTACTCTGGTTGCTTTGTTGCAAACAGGGCAAACTACCATTACGTTTGAAGCATCGATAGGACCTGACTGATTGGTAATAGCGCTTACTTCTTGTGCGCTTCTTGCCTTTTTGTGCTTTTTCTGTACGTTGATACCGTCAACGATTACTTTGTTTTCCTTGGGGAGTGCAGTCAAAACCTTTGCCGTCTTACCCGCGTCTTTTCCCGTTATAACTAAAACCGTGTCGTTCTTTTTAACTTTCATAGTCTTTCTCCTTATAACACTTCGGGCGCGAGAGAGATAATTCTCATATAGTCTTTATCTCTTAATTCTCTTGCAATCGGTCCAAAGATACGTGTACCCTTGGGCTGTTTTTGGTTGTCGATGATTACTGCTGCGTTTTCGTCAAATCTTACGTAGGTGCCGTCTTTTCTTCTAACACCGCTTGTTGACCTAACGATTACTGCCTTAACAACATCGCCCTTCTTTACTGCTCCACCAGGGGTTGCAGTCTTTACAC
>JAGASB010000174.1 GCA_017621955.1 Clostridia bacterium
CCTATGTAGATGCGTTGTGTTTGTTAGTAAATCTTTAACCATAAACCACAATTTTCCTCCTTAATTTTTTTGGTTGTTTTTTGGCTTGCTTTACTCTTAAATTAAGGTTTTATCCCGTTCATTAGGATTTTTATTTAGACACCCCAAAAAAGTGTTTGTGTATCCTACCCTAAATTTCGGAATAAAGCAAGCGATTTTGATTAATATTTTATAAAATTATTAAATTTTTTCTTCGTGGGTTTTCTTGAAAGACTTTCACGTTGTTTAGCAACCAATTTTACTTCTTCAAGTTCGTTTGGTGCGTACTTAGATAAGAACTTCAAAAACTCCTTGTGCTGTTGTAGTTCGGGAAGTTGTTTTTCGTATTTTCTTAGTTCATTAAAAAGATACTCTTTGTCCTTATCGGTGGTTTTCTTTTCTTCTTCAAGCAGTTTGTATTTTGCAATTAAGCCGACCACTTGTTTTTCAAGTCCACTCTTAAAGAAAGGCTTTTTGCCGTTAATAGCATCTTCAAACGCTATTAAATACTCTTCCAAAGGTTTTAGTTCTTTTGAAAGGGTATTTTTCTTTTCTTCAAGTTTTTTCATTTCCCACTCGTATTTAGTTGTGTGTTTTTTGTTGCTTCCAATTTCGCCTCGGTCTAAACCGTAACGATAAGCAACTTGCTCGTAAAAATCGTCTTGTAAATTTCCAAACGAAACTTGTCCGCCTCGCTGTTCCCAAAAGTCAGAAGAACATATTTTAGGGAAAGGGAGAGTGTTGTACTCGTATATTCCTTTACCGTCAACGTCCTTTGCTTGTATGGGAGAGCCTTTTTCGTTTCGTAAAACTTTGCCGTCACTACCTTTTGCATAAACTTTCTTTTTGCCTTGGTCTACTATCGGGATGTAGTAAAGTTGCAAGTGCGGTGTGGTTTCGTCAAAATGAATTACGGCAGACAAAATATTTTCGTCCGTGCCGTGGTAACCGACTTCTCGAAGAACGAATTTATAACAGTCGTTAAAAAACTCTAAAACTTTTGGTGGTGGCTGTTCGCCTTGCACGTAGCCAAGGTTTTCAAAGAACGTTTTGTCCGACGTTACTATAATTCCTTCAAAAGCAACCGACTTTTTCGTGTCCTTAAAAGTAGCGTTTGTTTTTTCTACGATACTTTTCCATTCAGCGTTCATACCGTTTGTGGACTTTTTGAAATACAAATTTAACGGAGTTCGTTCCGTGTCAATATCTGCATTTCGGTTGTTTCTTGAAGTTCTTTCGGTTTCTGCGCCGATTTTTCCGAGCGAATTTTTTGTAAACTTTTGAACTCTAATAACCTGATAACTAATAATTTTCACCTCCTTTGACTATTGTCAGTTTTTATTGAGCGTTTAGTTTTTATGACACGGCTATTTCATAGCCATATCTCACTAAGATACAAACTTCGTTTTTGTATCCCGTTCGCTCTGCCGAGGGCTGATTTCCAACTCAAAATCCCGTTCATTAGGAAATAAAAAAGCGCAAGTGTTCATTACTTGCGCTAATTAAAAAGGAGCACCTAATCGATGCTCCAAGGTTGGCTAAATTACCCCTCCATATATCAAGCGGTTAAAACGCCTAAATTATTCCGTAATTTTTAAATTTTTTGTAACAACTTTATTTTTATACTTTTTATCGAGTTTTTTACAATGCTCCATAAACGCTGTAAGTTGTTCTTTTATAGGGAGTGTATCGTTCTCGTCAACAACCAAAACGTAATTCTCGTCAAGATGTTTTTGATAGCGTTTATTACGTTTTTCAACGTAAGGCTTTGCAATACGTTCTTCGTAAAACTCTTCAGCCGTGCACTCTAAACGCTTTACAATCTCGCCATACTTATTTAAAAGTTTTTGAAAGTTTACGTCAGTAGGGCGAGGTTGATTTTGTTTTTTCATCTTTTCAATACGTTCAAAGAAAGCAATAAACAACCATTGAAAACACGGTGGCTCGTATTCGTAATATTCGTAAAACCACTCACGTACTTGGCGTGGCAGTTCGTTTAGTCGGTTTCCAAGTTCTAGCTCGTTATACTTTTCCCAAACTCTCATAACAAGATATTTAATTGCAAAGTAGCAGTATTCTTTATAACTGTAAAACCAAGAACAAATATACTCTTGTAGTTGCAACGGCATTTCTATACGGAAAACGTCCCACAAAATATCTTCGTCACCGTCGGTAACGCCTTTATTTTTGAATTTGCGCCATTGCTTAATGGCGTAAATTTCATCATCGTCTTGCGTTTGACCTTTTAGGTCATCCGTTTCTATGGCAGAGAATATTTCAGTTAATCTTTTAGAAACTTCGCCTTGCGACAGTCCTACCTTTTTTGCAATTTCTTTTTGAGTAAATTTATCTTCGTAAAGGGCATAAATGTCACGGTCAAGTTCGCTAAATTCTCTAAGTAGAAGATTTTCAATATCTTTTTTACGTAAGAAGTCATCTTCTGAGTCAAATTTTTTGCTATGTAAAAACCCTTTTTCAGCATCAACGGCAGGTTTAACGTTATCGGTAAGTTTAACCGAGTGGTCTTTATGCCTACGATTGCCGTTATACATTTCGGTATCCAATTCAACGAGTTTTTCCCATTGCTCTTCATCAACGGCAATAGAATCTAACTTGTGGTTGTTATAAAAGTAGTAAAGAAACTTGCCTTGTTCTTCGTCAGGTTGTTTTTCCTTATTTAACTTATACGCACGATTAACTTTCATACTTTTCTCCTTTTTTCTTCAGTATATCATGGTAAATATGACAGTTTATGTCATATATTGTATGATATTATGTAAAAAATAAGAAATTTTGCGAAAATTATAATTTATTTAATGGCTAAATGTATCAAAATAAATTTATAACCCTATTGACACTGATGTCATAAATGCTTGACAATGAATATTATGTGTGGTATAGTTGTTGTGTCAAAAAAGAATTATAACCCTATTGATACTGAAGGAGTTAATATGATAGACTTTTCAAAATATGAAAAAACAAATACTTATTATGGTGGGACAGAGCGTAAATTTGGCGTAAACGTTGAAGGCTTTGAATATATGATTAAATTTCAAAAACACGATAATTTTGGCGTAAAAAGAAATAATCATATATCGGAGTACCTTGGTTCTCATATTTTTGAATTGCTTGGATTTGAAGCACAAGATACGTATCTTGGGATGTATGAAGATGAGCAGGTTGTAGCGTGTAAAAATTTCGTTAGTGGTGAAACGCAATTTGTTCCTTTTAATGATGTAGGGGAAAGTTCTCTTGAACAAGACAAAGAAACGTACCAATATTCTTATCAAGACATTATGCAAATGCTCAGAGATAACGTAAAACTTACGAGTGTTGAAGAAACAATAAGTATGTTTTGGGATATTTACGTAGTAGATGCTTTAATAGGAAATTTCGATAGACACGGTGGTAATTGGGGTTTCTTAAAAAAGAATAATAAGTATACGCTTGCACCTGTTTTTGATAACGGCTCGTGTCTATATCCTAAACTTAAAGATGAAGAAGAAATGC
>JAGASB010000175.1 GCA_017621955.1 Clostridia bacterium
AAACGCTATCAAATACGCTTGACTTAAATATTATTGCGTCGGGCGGTGTAAGTTCAATTGACGACGTAAAAAAACTTAAAGCACTAGGCATTTACGGTGCGATAATCGGCAAAGCCTATTACACGGGCGCTATATCTATTAAAGAGGCGGTGGAAGTTGCAAGATGATTACTAAAAGAATAATACCTTGCCTTGACGTTAAGGACGGTAGGGTGGTAAAAGGCGTAAACTTTCAAGGACTAAACGACGTTTCTTCGCCCGTAGAACTTGGCAAATATTACAGCGAAAACGGTGCGGACGAACTTGTTTTTTACGACATTACCGCATCGAGCGACGGTAGGGCGCTTTTTACCGATATATTAAAAAAGGTTGCAAGCACTATATTTATTCCACTCACGGTTGGTGGGGGAATAAATACCGTAGACGACTTTGATAGAGTTCTTAAATGCGGTGCGGATAAGGTAAGTGTTAATTCGGGCGCAATAAAAAATCCTAACCTTATTTATGAAGCGGCAAAAAAATACGGAGACCAATGCGTAGTTTTATCAGTCGACGCTAAGCGTGTGGACGGAAAGTTTACCGTGTTTTCAAAGGGCGGTAGAGAAAATACAGGAATGGATGCGTTGGAGTGGATAAAGCGTGGCGTAGATAACGGTGCAGGTGAAGTCGTGCTTAACTCTATTGATACCGACGGTGTTAAAGGTGGATTCGACCTTGAAATGTTATCGGCGGTGTGCGATATTGTATCCGTTCCCGTAATTGCTTCGGGCGGTGCGGGGTGTGAGCAAGACTTTGTAACGCTATTTAACAGATTGCCAAAAGTTGATGCCGGTCTTGCGGCTTCAATCTTCCACTTTGGGCAAGTTAAAATTAACGATTTGAAAAAAGTATTGAACAAAAACGGTATACCCGTTAGATTATAAAGGAGAAAAAATGTTGGATATTGAAAAGCTTAAATTTGATGAAAACGGACTTATTCCTGCGATAGTAGTTGATGCGATTACTAAAAACGTTTTAACGCTTGCGTATATGAATAAAGAAAGCCTTAAAATTACGATGGAAAAAAAGCTTACTTGTTTTTACAGTAGGTCAAGAAAAGAATTGTGGCTTAAAGGCGAAACAAGCGGTAATTATCAACACGTCGTTTCTATTACCGCCGACTGCGATAGCGACGCACTTGTGGTTATGGTCGAAAAGGACGGACCTGCTTGCCATTTGGGGACTGACAGTTGTTTTTCTAATAGACTATGGGAAAACGACGAACTTAAAGAGTTTTCTCTTGAAGGGCTTGCAAAGTTAATCGAAGGCAGAAAAACGGATAAAAAAGAAGGAAGTTACACAACCTATCTTTTTGAAAAGGGTATTGACAAAATACTTAAAAAAGTGGGCGAAGAGTGTACCGAAGTTATTATTGCAGCAAAAGCGGACGATAAAAAGGAAACGGTTTACGAAATTGCCGACCTTGCTTACCATACGCTTGTACTTATGATTCAAATGGGCATATCAATTGAAGATATTCACCGTGAACTTGCGTCAAGGCACGTTATCGACCACAAAGTAAAACAGGAAAAGATGACTAAATAATAATTATGAGCGATTGGCTTAATTTAACATTTAAATCTTTTGACGGTGCAACGTTCGACTTTATGAACGGCTTAGCACACGCAGGAAAAGATTTTTTTAATCCGTTTTTTGAATTTGTTTCACTTTTCGGCAAAGGCGGAATATTCTTTATACTGCTATCTATAATTTTGATGCTTTTTAAGAAAACTCGTTTTGGTGGGTTTGCTATCTTGCTTTCAATAGGTATAGGTGCGCTTTTTACCAACGTGATTATAAAAAATGCCGTTGCACGCCCTAGACCTTATACCGTAAACGAATATAAAGAGTATTGGGTTTTAGCAGGCAAGTGCGTTGAAAGTGAATTTTCTTTTCCGTCAGGACATACGACGGTTACAATGGCTTCTATGACCGCACTGTTTTTAACTTTTAATAAAAAATACAGTTGGTCGGCATTTGTTTTCGTCTTTATAATGGGCTTTGCAAGGGTGTATCTTATTCAGCACTATTTAACTGACGTTATCGTAGGGATTATCGTTGGTGGGGTAGCAAGTGTGGGAGCGTATTTCATTGCGAAAAAACTGTTTAAAATAATAAATTCACACGAAAATAAGTTTTGCTGTTTTGTTAAAAATGCAGACCTAATTAATTTATTTAAGAAGAAATAATTATCGGGCGATTATATCGCCCTTTTAATTTGTCATAAATTGTCGAAATAGAGCATAAAGTTTTACTACTATGTTTGGGAGGGGAAAACTTTGTGTGAAGATATTTTAGATAGAGTTGTAAAGGAAGCGGAATATATTGCTATGACGGGCGCAACAGTGCGTGCGTGTGCAAAAGTATTTCACTTTTCAAAATCAACCGTTCATAAGGACGTAACTGAAAGGCTGTTTTTTATTGACAGAGAACTTTATAAAAAAGTTAAAAAAGCGTTGAATAAAAATCTTGCCGAAAGACATATCCGTGGCGGTGAAGCAACAAAACGCAAATATGCTAAAAAATAATTGACATATTTATAAAAAAATTATATACTATAACTATAAAATACCTAAACTAAAAGGTGCGCCTAATAGCAAAGGGATTGATAATGGAATTTACAAGGCTAGTTCCTTGTTTAATCACGTCCCTCCCTTTGCCTAATTTCGCAGAGGGAGTTATTTTTTTAGGCGCAAAAGGAGAGAATATGAAAAAACTGCTTACTATTTTACTTAGCGTGATTATGGCAATGGGCGCTGTTGGTTTTTTAGGGTGCAATGCACCAAACCATACTGAACCGACAAAACTTTCATTTTATGCGCCAGACGGAGCACCCGCACTTGCTATCGCAAAATTTATTAACGATAATGAAAGTTTTGGTATCGACGCTACCATTGACTATAACGTTGTTGCTTCAAGTGACATAGGTGGTGTTATGCAGACGGGTAAGGGCGATTTTATTGTTATGCCCGTAAACGCAGCAAGTAAACTTTATAAAGCCAATCAAAACGACCCTTACGTTATGACGGCGGTTGTTACGCACGGTAATCTTTATTTGATGAGTAGCGACGGCACGTCAAACCTTGAAAGTCTTAAAGGTAAAGTGGTAGGTGTTATCGGTCAAGGTTTAGTACCCGATTTAACTTTTAGGGCGATTTTATCGGATAACGGACTTATTGACGACGTGGTGTTTGGTGACGTTGCTACCCCTGATAAAATAACCTTGCGTTATTTCGCAAGTGCGCCAGACCTTATACCTATGTTAAAGACGGGTAAACTTACAGATGGACTTTTGCCTGAACCTGCGGCAACTAATCTAATCAAGGTAGCAAGCGATAAGACTTGGGAAAGAGTAGACGTTCAAGAACTTTACGATAACCAAAGCAAGTCTTATCCACAAGCCGTTTTAATGGTTAAAAAGAGTGTTTATAATAAATACAAAACTAATATTGATGGTATGGAACAAACGTTTATAAGTAACGTTTCGTGGGTAAAGCAAAATACTGCTTTGGCAGTTACGGCTGTAAACGGAAAACTTAAAGATGGTTTAACGCCAAGCCTTAATTCAGCGAATATAACAGCGCAAGTGGTAGATAACTGTAAAATTTATTATCAGCCGTCAAGCCAAGCAAAAGATGTGGTTAAAGACTATATAGAAAAAATAATTTCTATTTCGTCAGCATCGGCAAAGACGGTAGGGGACGATTTTTTTGCATAGAATATGAAAAAACGTGAAAAGATTTTAAACTCAATACTTCCCTTAGTTGCAGTATTTTGCATAATAGTAATATGGGCGGTCGCCTCTAAGGTGATTGACAGCGAATATATTCTTCCTTCGGTTAATCAAACGTTGGAAGAAGTTTTCGCGTTGTTTTGCAAATCTGAGTTTTACTTATCTTTTCTTTTAACGCTTTTAAGAAGCGTTATATCCTTTGTGATTTCGTTCGGTTTGTCGTTTGTGCTTGCTTTCCTTGCTGTTAAACGAAAGTATGCTGAAAGGGTGATTTTACCTATTATAAGTCTTATTCGTGCGATGCCAACTATTGCAGTTGTGCTTTTATTACTGTTTTGGACAAACTCTAAGATTGCACCCGTTATCGTTACAATGATGGTTGTTTTTCCAACCACTTATACGCATATAAAAAGTGCGCTTGAAACGGTGGACTCAACGTCGGTTGAAGCGGGTATGGTTGACGGGGCAGATAAAAAACAGGTGTTTTTAAGAATAGAACTTCCGCAAATTTTACCCGCAGTTTTAAGTGCTATCGGCAGTGGAATTTCGCTTAACTTTAAACTTATGGTGGCGGCGGAAGTTATAGCGCAAACAGCAAATTCGTTAGGGTACTTATTGAACACCGCAAAAGTATATTTTGAAATAGCAGAGATGATTGCACTTGTATGCGTTGCTGTTGCTTTTGGAATATTGATTGAATTTGTGTTTAATAAATTAGCGAAAAAATCAGGACAATGGAAATAAAAAACCACCTTTAAGGTGGTAAAAATTAAATATTTACAATATCGTAATTATTATCTAAAAGGGTGAAGTTTTCATCCTTTTTTTCATTTGTTATAAGTTGACGGACGTTGCCGTTATCGTACACGGCGTAAACTGAACAGCCATTATAATTAGTTAAAATTTTTCGTAAAAATTTAATTAAGTCGGATTTTTCAACGTCGTTATAATCGTGGTTAAAGGTGCACGCTGCTGTGGTGAGCGCATCGGCAGTAGCACCGTCAACACCTATTAGTGTTACACTTGCAACGTTAGTGTTTATGGGTGCGCCCGTCTTAGTATCTATTATATGACAGTAAGTTTTTCCGTTAGAACTATAAGTTTTTTCATAATCACCGCTGGTTGAAACAGAAAGGTTTTTCTTTTCGCCAAGATTGATAGTGATAATAGACGTAACCTTTTCAGTTGGGCGTGGGTGGCGAACGCTTAGCGTTTTGCAAGACAAGATATTCAAACTACTACCGCCTACGTTGACAAAGCCTAGTGAGTGTCCGTCTTCAACTAAAATTTGACAGGCACGGTCGGCTGAATAACCCTTTACGATACCGCCGAAGTCAAGCTTTACGTCAGCGTTTAATTTTGTTACCGTTTTTGCTGTTTGGTCAATTGATACGCTATCAAAGTCTAGTTTATCAAGCGCACTTAAAATAGATTGATTATCGGGCACGGTAAAGTTTAGAGTTGGATAGGTGGGTGCAAATTGCCAAAGTTCAACAAGCGGATATATGCTAGGGTCAAATTTATTTTGTGAAAAAACGTAACTGTCTTTTGCTTTTTGTATAATTGTCATTCCGTCGCTTGATAGCGTAAACGTTTGGTCTTTTTTAGCATTGTTAAATGCGTAGGTAAACGAAGACGTGTCTTTGCAGTCAAATTCATTTTGTAAACTTGAAAACATACTTTTAAGTTTTTCTTTTGTTGTGTTTGAAATTGTTTTGTCGTGTGACTCAATCCTAATTACCGTGTTAAAATAGTATAGGTCAAGAAAGTCGCCACTGTTTACCGAACAGGACGCACTACACAACGTGATAATAACACTTAATAAAATTGTAAGTTTACAAAAAAATTTTTTCATTTGACTACCGTAAAAGAGTAAAAATAAAAAGTTACGTTAATATTATACATATTTATCAGGTAAAAATCAAATTTATATTGACAAAGTCAATAACCTTTGGTAAAATAATAAGGTATTTTGTTTTATAAAAGCGTTACCGCTAAATAAGGGAAGTGAAAATGCCGAAATATAAGGTTGCCGACATAGTATTTAGTGCAAAAATTAATTTTAAGTATACTGAAATGCTGTGTAAAAATTATGAATACGACGGGACAGAGCCAGAAGTTTTTACCGCAGAGATTACCGCTGATGATATTATGGCGGAAAAGGTTAAAGCACCAGAGTATCCCGATGCTTACTTAGAAAGTCTTGCTTTGTTTAGAAAACTTTGTGAGTACACGTTGTCTTATGCGGACGGTATAATATTTCATAGCAGTGCAATAATGGTTGACGGTGAAGCGTATCTATTCACTGCGCCGAGCGGAACGGGTAAGTCTACACACACTAGACTTTGGCGTGAAATGCTTGGCGATAAGGCGGTTATGATTAACGATGATAAACCTATAATAAGGTACGTTGACGGAGATTTTTACGTTTACGGCACGCCGTGGAACGGCAAACATCGCCTTGACACTAATTGTAGGGCAAAGATAAAAGCAATTTGTAAAATTTATCAGGCTAAGGAAAATCAAATTGAAAAGTGTGGTGTATCCGAAATGCTTATGACAATATTAAACCAAACCATACGCCCTGATAATTTACAGGATATGGATAAACTTTTAAGTATTATCGACAAATTGTTGACGCAAGTTAAACTTTATAAACTTGGATGTAACGTTTCTGCCGAGGCGGCGGAACTATCGTATAACACAATGAAAAAGGAGCAGTAATATGAAGATTAAAGATGGATTTATTTTGCGTGAAGTTGCAGGTAACTATATCGTGGTTGCCGTAGGCGAAGCAGTTAAGAGTTTTAACGGTGTTATTAACCTTAACGAAACGGGCGCATTTTTGTGGAAAATTCTTCAAACGGGTGGCGATGAACAGTCTTTAATCACTGCGCTTTTATCAGAGTATGAAGTAAGTGAAGAAATTGCAAAAAGGGACGTTCAAACGTTTATAACTAAACTTACGGAGGCAGGGCTTATTAAATAACGCCTATATTTACGATGGAAAAACTTGGGTTTGACAATAAAAAATATCTTGAAATGCAATCGGCAAAAATTATGGAACGTGTGGCTATGTTCGGGGATAAATTATACCTTGAATTTGGCGGAAAACTTTTTGACGATTATCACGCTTCTCGTGTTTTGCCGGGCTTTGAACCCGACAGTAAAATTAAGATGCTCTCTCAACTTAAAGAGCAGGCTGAAATTTTAATTGTAATTAACGCTAGCGATATTGAAAAGAACAAAAAGCGCAGTGACCTTGGCATTACTTACGACCTTGACGTTTTAAGATTGATTGATATATTCTTAGGCAAGGGCTTTTACGTTGGTAGCGTAGTTTTAACACGCTTTAAGTATCAACCGGGCGCAATCGCTTTCCAAAAACGCCTTGAAATGCGTGGCATAAAAGTTTATAGGCATTATCCGATAGAAGGTTACCCGTCCGAAGTTGAAAAGATAGTTAGTGACGAAGGTTACGGTAAAAACGAATACGTCGTTACGACCCGTCCGCTAGTTATCGTTACAGCACCTGGTCCAGGTAGTGGAAAAATGGCAACTTGCCTATCACAACTTTATCACGAAAATAAAAGGGGCATAAAGGCGGGGTACGCTAAGTACGAAACTTTCCCCGTATGGAATTTGCCGTTAAATCACCCTGTCAACGCCGCTTATGAAGCAGCGACTGCCGACCTTAACGATATGAATATGATTGACCCGTTCCACTTAGAAGCGTACGGTCAAATGGCTGTAAATTATAATAGGGACGTGGAAATTTTCCCTGTACTTTCAGCAATGCTTTCAAAAGTGCTTGGCGAATGCCCTTATAAGTCGCCGACCGATATGGGCGTTAATATGGTTGGGAATTGCATAGTTGACGATGCCGTTTGTCAAAATGCGTCACGCCAAGAAATTTTGCGCCGTTACTATTCAGCGCTTCTTGACGTAAGAAAGGGCGAAATCGGCAAGGAAGTTATTTCAAAAATAGAAGTGCTTATGCAGAGAATGCACATCAGCATTAACGATAGAACGGTCGTTCAACCGGCGCTTGAAAAGGAAGCATTGACAGGTGGTCCGTGCTGTGCGCTTGAACTTAGTGACGGTAGGGTTGTAACGGGTAAAACGGGCAAACTTATGGGCGCAAGCGCAGCAACTCTATTAAATGCACTTAAAGTTTTGGGGGAAATTGACGACCAAGTGGATATATTGTCTTCAAAGGTTATTGAACCTATACAAAAATTAAAGGTCAACCATATGGGTAGCGTCAACCCAAGATTACATACTGATGAAATTTTACTATCCCTTGCAGTAACAGCGGTTACTAACCCCACCGCAAAGATTGCGCTTGACCAACTTTCAAAACTGAAAGGCTCGGAATTCCACTCGTCAGTTATACTTTCTCACGTTGACGAAATGACTCTTAAAAAACTTGGCATAAACGTAACGTGTGAGCCAAAAAGACAAACGGAATCGAATTTTTCCGTCAAATAATTAAAATTATTAAAACATATTGACTACTTTGAATGCACCGCAAAAGTTGACTGCTTTTGTAAGGTGCATTTCATAATTATTAACGTTTTTTGCTAAAACCGTTTGATTATAATTTATTCATAATGGTTTTTCGCTTGAATATATATTAATGTTTGCGCTTTTTGTCGCTTACGGATAAAATGAGAAAAATATTTGGTAAAAATTTCTTTTTTATAGACATAAACTGTTGACAAAAAAATTTAAGCGTGTATAATAGAACTTAGCACTTTAAGGTTGAGAGTGCTAACCGAATTAAAAAATATATGGAGGTATATAAATATGAAGGTTAAACCTTTGTTCGACAAAGTTGTTGTCGAAAGTTTAGAAAAGGAAGAAAAGACTTCTAGTGGATTTATTCTTCCCACCGCATCACAAGAAAAACAGCAAATGGCAAAAATCGTTGCCGTTGGACCTGGTGGAGTAATCGACGGTAAGGAAGTCGTAATGCAAGTTAAAGTAGGGGATACCGTACTTTACTCTAAATACGCAGGTAGCGAATTTAAGGTAGACGGCAAAGAATTGGCCATTATTCGTCAAAGTGATATTTTGGCGATTGTAGAATAAGGAGATATAAAATTATGGCTAAACAGTTAAAGCACGGTGAAGACGCAAGAAAAGCCCTTCAAAAAGGGGTTGATACTCTTGCCGATACCGTAAAAATCACTTTAGGACCTAAAGGTAGAAACGTAGTATTAGATAGAAAATTCGGTGCGCCGCTCATCACTAACGACGGCGTTACCAT